>JAGXHP010000091.1 GCA_024636135.1 Chloroflexota bacterium | reverse complement strand
TCCGCCCCCAGGGCCTGCGTCGACGTGGCGAGCTCCTCGAGGATGTGGACCGCCGACTGGTCGAAGATGGCATGGACGGCGTCGAGGCGCAGGCCGTCGAGGTGGTAGTCGCGCATCCACATCCGCGCATTGTCGATGACGAACTCGCGCACCTCGTGGCTCCCCGCGTCGTCAAAGTTCACGGCATCGCCCCACGGCGTTCCGTAGCGGGACGTGAAATACGGGCCGAACAGCGGAAGGTAGTTGCCTTCCGGACCGAGGTGGTTGTAAACGACGTCCATGAGCACCGCCAGGCCCCGCCCGTGGGCCGCGTCGACCAGCCGCTTCAGACCGCCGGGCCCGCCGTAGACGTGGTGCGGAGCGTAGAGATTGACCCCGTCGTAGCCCCAGCCGCGATCGCCGCTGAACTCGGCGACCGGCATGAGCTCGAGATGCGTGATGCCCAGCTCGGCGAGATCGTCGAGCCGATCGATCGCCGACTCGAACGTCCCGTCCGGGGTGAATGTGCCGACATGCAGCTCGTAGAGCACCGCTTCGGCCAGGGGCTTCGCGTTGAACCCGGCGTCGGTCCAATCGAAGGCGGCGTGATCGACGGCGCGCGACAGCCCGAGCGCGCCGCCCGGCTGCCAGCCGGAGCGCGGATCGGGGAAGGGCCCCTCGCCATCCAGGACGTAGCCGTACTCGGTGCCGCTCTCAACTTCACGCTCCGCGATCCACCACCCGGTCTCCTGGCGCTGCATCGGGATCCGATCGTCGCCGACCGCGACCTCGACGCGCTCCGGCAACGGGGCCCAGACCTCGAGTCGCACGCTCATCGGGCCGTCTCCAGGACGGCGACGGGGAAGGGGGCGAGCAGATCGCCGAGGGTGGTCGCGCCGCGCAGCTTCGCGCCGTCGAGGGCGGTCCACTCCCCGGCGGGCAGTGCGAGCCGGGCGTCCGGCGAGTTGGGTACGGAGACCTGAGGAACCACGACCACGACGGCGTCGCCACGGACATAGGCGACGCCGCCGTCCGCTTCGATCGCCGCGTACGTTGCTCCCGGCGCAAACGCCTCCGGACGCCGCGCGCGCAGCTCGAGGAGACGCCGATGCAGCCACAGCTTCGGCATTCCCTCGTCGCGACGCTCCCAGGCCTCGACCGGACCGAGGTCGCCCGCATCGTCCAGCAGCCGTCGCCGTACGTCGTAGTCGACTGGGCGGCGGTTGTCGGGGTCGACCAGTGCGAGGTCCCAGAGCTCGCCCCCCTGGTAGATGTCGGGAACTCCCGGAGCGGTGAGGTGCAGGGTCACCTGGGCCAGAGCGGCGCGCCAGCCGGCATCGGTGAGGTCGGCCACGAAGGCCCCGAGCAACCCGACGACCGACGCGTCGGCCAGGCTCTGGCGGACGAATCGGTCGACCGCGGCGTCGTAGGCCGCATCGGGGGCGGTCCAGCTGGTGCGCAGCTTGGCCTCGTGCGTGGCCTTTGCCATATAGGCGGCCGCACGATCGGCATCGATCGGCCAGGCTCCGACCAGGACCTGGAGCAACAGGTACGCATCGGCATCGGTGGGTCGCTCCGGACCGATTCGGTGCGCGGCGCTGAGCTCCAACCAGCGCTCGACGAGTCCACGCCACCCGGCCGGATCCGCGGTGACGAGCGCAAGCCGCGCCCGAACGTCTGCGCTGCGCTTCGTGTCGTGCGTCGACAGGACGAGCCCCGCAGCGGGCCAGGTGCTCGCGGCCTCCTCCATCGCCCGGTGGAAGGCATCGGCACCGACGCCGAACCGACCGGGATCGCCCCCGACCTCGTTGAGCGCCACGAGCCGATGATGCCGATAGAACGAGGTGTCCTCCACTCCCTTGGCCATGGCCGGCGGGGTCAGCTGCTGGAAGCGCATCGCCAGCTCGTGTGCCAGCGGTCCGTCAAGCTCGAGCCGCAGGATGCGACCGAGCAGCTCGAACAGCTCGGGGTCGAGGTCGAGACGGCGGGCGGCGGCACGCTCGACCATCTCGCTGATCAACGCCGCGTCTCCGGGCGCGACGAAGCCATCGGCGGCGCGGACGTAGGTCCGATACACCGGCAGCGTGGCGGCCGCCGCGCGGAGCGCATGGTGCAGCTCGTGGCGCGTGAAGTCCCGGTAGCGGCGGTGGGCCTCGCAGACCGCCAGGAACAGGTCGGTCAGGCGATTCGCGTCGCTGCCGAGAACGGTCGAGAGCACCTCGGCACGGGCATCGGCGACGACGGTGTCCCACGCGGGACCGGCATCGGCGAGGTTGTTCCAGAGCTCGGTCATCGTGACCTCGGCCCCGGGCGCGACCTGGAGGCCGGTCGCCAGGTTGGCGAAGCCGTAGCCGGTCGTGCCGTCCACCGGCCAGTCGGGCGGAAGCGCCTCGTCGAGCTCGAGGATCTTCTCGGCCACGATCCAGGCATCCGGCGCCGCGGCACGCAGCCGCGTGAAGTACCCGGCCGGATCGCGCAGGCCGTCGGGATGGTCGATGCGCAGGCCGTCGAGGCGTCCCTCGGCCACCCAGCGCAGCGGGAGCGCGTGCGTTTCGGCGAACACCCGCTCGTCCTCCACGCGCAGGCCGACGAGGTCGTCGATGTCGAAGAAGCGCCGATATCCCAGGTCCCGTGACGCCGACCGCCAGTGCGCCAATCGGTAGTGCTGTCGATTCAGGAGGGCATCGAACGCGTCGACATCGGCGTTGAGCGCCTCGACCGCACCCTCCAGCGACCGAGCGCCCAGGGCATCCATGGTTGTCGGATCCAGCGGAAACGCCCGGTCGGCCGCCAGCACGATCGGCCGGTCGTCCCGGATGGCCAGGCGGATGCCGCCGGCCTCGAGGACCCGGCCGTAGTGGTCGGCCAGGACCGGGAGGAGGATCACGTCGCGCAGGCGGCTCTCGGGCGGGTCCCACTCGATGTCGAAGAACGACGCGAACTCGCTGGCGCGGCCATGAGTGAGCACGTCCCACCACCATCGATTGCCCTCCCCGATGGCCATGTGGTTCGGCACGATGTCAAGCACGGTTCCCATGCCGAGGTCTCGCACCGCATCGGTGAGACGCAGCCACCCTTCCTCACCGCCCAGCTCGGAGCTGACACGTCCGTGGTCCACGACGTCATAGCCGTGCGTCGAGCCCGACGCGGCCTGGAGGACCGGGGAGCAGAACAGGTGGCTGATGCCCAGGTCGCGCAGGTACGGCAGGATCGCGCGCGCATCGTCGAAGGTGAAGCCGGCGTGGAGCTGGACGCGATAGGTGGCGCGCGGAGCGGAGCGTCTCTTGGCGCTCACCGGCCCGCACCCCGCCGCGGAGTGCGTGGGCCGCTCATCCGGCGCTCGTGCGCCGGACGCGGGGGAGGCGACGCAGGCAGACGACCGAGCGCTCCGCCACGCGATACACCGCACCCTCCTCGAACTCACCATGCGCGCCGCCGAAGGTCGGATGCACGGTGTCGAACACGAGCTCCCAGCGCTTGGCCGCCTCGTGGTTCGGGAGCTCGAAGGCGACGGGCTTGTCGTCGGCATTGAGGATGATGAGCAGGGTGTCGTCGGTGACCCGCTCGCCGCGCGGACCACGCTCCTCGATGGCGTCGCCGGCGAACTGCACGCCGAGCGTCTTCACGCCGGGTGCCTGCCACTCGTCGTCATTCATCTCGACGCCGTTCGGCGCGTACCACGTCAGGTCCTTCACCCGCGAACCACGGATCTGCCGGCCCTGGAAGAATCGGCGGCGGCGCAGCACGGGGTGGAGACTGAAGAGGCGGATCAGGGAGCGCGTGAAGGCGAGGAGCTGCCGATCCCGACGCTTGAGGTCCCAGTCGAACCAGCTGATCTCGTTGTCCTGGGCGTAGCCGTTGTTGCTGCCGCGTTGGGTCCGCCCGATCTCATCGCCGCCGAGCAGCATCGGCACGCCCTGGCTCAGCAGCAGCGTGGCGAGATAGTTGCGCTTCTGCCGCTCCCGGATCTCGATGATCCCCTCGTCATCGGTCTCGCCCTCGACGCCGAAGTTCATCGATTCGTTGGTGTTGTCGCCGTCGTTGTTGTCCTCGCCGTTCGCCTCGTTGTGCTTCGACTCGTAGCTGACGAGATCGTTGAGGGTGAACCCGTCATGCGCGGTGACGAAGTTGATGCTGGCATGCGGCTGGCGGCCGGAGCTGGCGTACAGGTCCGACGAGCCGCTGAGCCGATATGCGAGCTCCGCCGTCTGGCCGCCGAACCCCTTCCAGAAGCGGCGCACGCTGTCGCGGTATTTGCCGTTCCACTCGGCCCAGCCGACGGGAAAGTTCCCGACCTGGTAGCCACCGGGGCCAACGTCCCACGGCTCGGCGATGAGCTTGACCTGGCTGATGACCGGGTCCTGGTGAATGATGTCGAAGAAGCTGCCGAGCTTGTCGACGTCGTACATCTCGCGCGCGAGAGCCGATGCCAGGTCGAAGCGGAAGCCATCGACGTGCATCTCGATGACCCAGTAGCGCAGAGAGTCCATGATCAGCTGGAGCACCTTCGGGCTCGTGGCGTCCAGCGTGTTGCCGGTCCCGGTGTAGTCGACGTAGTAGCGCGGGTCCTCGGGGCCCAGCCGGTAGTAGGCAACGTTGTCGACGCCCCGGAAGCTGATCGTCGGACCCTGGTGGTTGCCTTCACCGGTGTGGTTGTAGACCACGTCGAGGATGACCTCGATCCCGGCGTCGTGGAGCCGCTTGACCATCGACTTGAACTCGCTCACCGGTTCGCCGGTGGCGCTGTAGCGCACGTCCGGCGCGAAGAAGCCGATGGTGTTGTAGCCCCAGTAGTTGTTGAGGCCACGCTCGACGAGGTGACGGTCGTTCACGCACTGGTGGACCGGCAGCAGCTCGACCGCGGTGACTCCGAGACCGGTGAAGTAGTCGATGGCCGGCCCGGAGGCGAGTCCGGCGTACGTGCCTCGCAGCTCCTCGGGCACGTCCGGATGGAGCTTCGTGAAGCCCTTGACGTGGACCTCGTAGATCATGGTGCGGTCGAAGGGCGTGCGCGGCGGGAGGTCGCCTCCCCACACGAACGCCGGGTTGACCACCACGCTCTTCGGCACGAAGGCGGCGCTGTCGCGATCGTCGGGCTCGAGGTCCTCCGCGTCGGACCCGATCTGGTAGCCGAACAGCGAGTCGTCCCAGCTGATCGTGCCGTCGATGCGCTTGGCGTATGGATCGATCAGCAGCTTCGCGGGGTTGAAACGGTGACCGTCCTGCGGAGCGTAGGGACCGTGAACGCGGTAGCCATAGCGCTGGCCGGGGCGCACGTCGGGCAGGTAGCAGTGCCAGACGAGATTCGTCTGCTCCGTGAGACGGACGCGCTGCTCGGTGCCCTCGGCATCGAACAGGCACAGGTCCACGGCCTCCGCGTTCTCGCTGAAGATTGCGAAATTGACGCCGGACCCATCCCATGTCGCCCCGAGCGGGTACGGGGTACCGCGCCAGACCCTCAACGCCATCGGGGCGAGGGGCGCGCAGCGGCGAAGGGGCGGACGAGGATCATGGAGTGGTCAGCATAGCGGTGATGGCCCGTCGCACGGATCATGCCACCAGCCGCTCGACCGCGGCCAGGGG
>JAGXHP010000090.1 GCA_024636135.1 Chloroflexota bacterium | reverse complement strand
GATCTTCGAGTCCACCAAGTCGATCGACCCGCGGTTCGTGCGGCCAACGGGCGACCCGTCCACGGTCACCCCGCCGGGCAACGGTCGCGATCCGCTGCTCGACTTCGAGCTCGATCCGGCCGATCGCCGCGGGATCAACGCGCTGCCCTCGGTCGACTTCATCGATGGCGGCGTGGATGCTGCCCGGCCCGACGCCCCCGGAGCAGCCGATACCGCGCGTGGTGGCAACGCCCTGCTGGTCGGCGCTCTGCTCGTCGGTGCCGCCGCGTTCGTCTGGTTCCGGATGCGGCGTGCGCGACGCAGCTGGCGCTTCCTTCCGGCCGGCGACCGCGCCTGGAAGCAGCTGACGCTGGCCGCCGAGCGGGCCGGCGTCGGCCCACGGCCCTCGGAGACGATCTACGAGTACTCCGGTTGGCTCGAGGAGCAGCTGCCGGCGCAGGTGGAGCCGATTCGCACCGTGGCCGATGGGAAGGTGTGGCAGGCGTACTCCGGCAAGCGCATGACGGCGGCGGCAACCTCCCGCCTCGACGAAGCATGGGCCCGCCTGCGACTGCCCCTGGTCTGGCTGACGGTGCGGCGATCGCTGCGCCGGCTCGTCCGACGAGGTGACTAGGGAGCGCGGGACGCGCTAGAGCGCCAGCGGCCGCCCCTCGGCCTCGTCGACGTGGGTATCCATGCTGCCGAGGAGGTGCATGGTGTCGTTCCATCGCTCGAGCCGCCAGCCCTCGGACGGACCGAGCTCCGTGCACACGCTGAGCGAGGCGTTGTCGACGTCGAAGCTCCACGGAGCCTCCACGTCCCGACCGAAGAGCGCGCGGGCGAGGATGCGCAGGGTGCCTCCGTGGCTGACGAGGCACACCGGGCCGGCCGAATCGGCCTCGTCGAGGTCGGCGAGGAGATCCGTCACGCGTCGGGTTGCCTCGTCGAGTGCCTCGCCGCCGGGCGGCTGGCGAATCCCGGCGTCGTTGCGCCAGGCCGCGTAGCGATCGGCATCGCTCTTCGCCAGCTCGTCGTGGGTTCGTCCTTCCCACTCGCCCTGGCCGATCTCGATCAGCCGAGCGTCGGGCTCGACCTCGATGTCGACCGGTGTTCCGATGGCCCGCGCCGTCTCGAACGCGCGAGCCAGCGTCGAGCTGATGATCCGGACGGGGCGAAGCTCGTTATCGGCGGCAAGCCTGGCACCCAGCAGGCTGGCCTCGGCCAGGCCGTCATCGGCGAGCGGTGGGTCGAGGTGCCCCTGGAATCGTCCCTGGCGATTCCAGTCCGTCACACCGTGACGGACGAGCAGGAGCCGGCGACCGCTCACCGCACCGACGCGGCTGTCGATTCGAACGCCCGGCGCACGGCGTCCGCCGCCGACGAGCCGTCGGCCGGCATGCCGAACTCGGCCAGCGACTCGCCCATGAGCCGCACGGCGTCCGACATCTCGTCGATCCCGACGTCGCCCATGTGGCCGAAGCGCAGGATCTTCCCGCTCCACTTGCCCTGGCCGCCGGCGATGACGAGGCCCCGTTCGCGCATCCGGGCGTTGAACGCGCCCCATTCGAAGCCGTCCGGCAGCCATGCGGCCGTCACGGTTCCCGACCGATGCGCCGGTGGCGCGACCGGGCGCAGGCTCAGCGCCTCGATGCCGGCGACGACCGCGGACGCGATGGCCGCATGGCGCGCCCAGGTGCGCTCACGGCCCTCCTCGCGCAGCCGGCCGACCCCGACCCGCAGGCCGTAGAGCACGGCGATCGCCGGGGTCCATGGCGTCTGGCCCTTGCCGGCCCACGAGCGCGCCTCGGCGAAATCCCAGTAGTAGCGCGGCATGCGCGCGGTCTCGCCGGCGGCGCGTGCGCGCTCGCCGATCGCCGCGATGGCGATGCCCGGTGATGCCATCCACGCCTTCTGGCTGGCACTGACCACGAGGTCGACGCCCCAGGCGTCCATCTCGAACGGCATGGCACCCAGGCCGCTGATGCCGTCGACGATGAGGAGCGGATCGCCGGGGGCGGCGCGCACGACCTCGGCCAGCTCACGCAGGGGGTTGGCGACGCCCGTCGAGGTCTCGTTATGAGTGACGAGCACGGCCCCATACGGCTCCGTCGAGGCCAGGTGCTCGCGCAGCGCGGCCGGATCGGCGGCCTGGCCCCACTCGACCTCGAAGCGCTCCACGGAGGCCCCGAAGGCGGTCGCGATCTGCGCGAAGCGGTCGCCGAACGAGCCGATCGTCACGACCAGGACACGGTCGCCTGGTGACAGCGTGTTGACGACCGCCGCCTCGAGCGCGCCGGTCCCGGAGCCCGTCAGCAGCATGACCTCGTGCTGCGTACCGATGAGCTCGGCCAGCCCGGCCGAGGTCTCGCGCAGCAGCTCCGCGAACTCCGTGCCGCGGTGGTCGATCATCTGCTGCGCCTGGGCGTCGCGCACCGCATCGGGGATCGGCGTCGGGCCCGGGGTGCGAAGGTTCTGTTCCATGCCGCGCATGATAATCGGGGTGGAGGTCGGGCCTTGGGTCGCCGAGCGGCGTCAGCCCTGGGCGACGCGAGCGGCGATGGTATCCGCAACCACCGTCGCGTCCTGCCCGACGCCAAGGAGCAGCGGCGACTTGCGATTCCGAAGGAACGGAACGCCCACGAAGTAGAGGTCGGCGACGACGGTGCTCGCGCCGTCGTTCTGAATCGGGAATCCGAGATCATCGAAGGCGTCTGGCCACGGCAGCCAGGCCCCATAGTCCGGACGGAAGCCTCCGGCAAAGATCACTGCGCCAAATCCATCGAGCGCGACGAACTCGGGCGACTGGGCGTCGAACGGCTCAGGGTCTGGCAGGTCCGGCACAGGTTGTCCGAGGCGCGGGGCGGACGCCCGGAATACCTTGGCCAGGTCGGCGTACCGCGCGTCGCCCCATGCGACCGTTTCCGCCAGATCCTGGGCGAATCGCGCTCGGCCGTCCGCGGCGCCCGTGAAGTGACCGACGAGCGTGATGCCGAGGCCCCGAAGCGTGCGCAGGTGAAGGTCATGCGGCGTGCCATGGCCGGTCGCCAGGATGTTTGCCCCGAGTCGCGCCTTCGGCGATGGGAGCGATGCCACGGTGCCGTCAAGGAAGCCCGACTCCTCGAGCCACCACACGGCGTCGCGTCCGCCGATGGTTCGCGGCGCCCAGGGAGCCTTGCCACACGCGAGCGTCACCTCGCGACCCGCCTCATGGAGCTCTTCGGCGAGCTGGCAACCGGACTGGCCGCTGCCCACGATCAGCACCTCGCCGGGAGGGAGTGCCGTCTCGTTGCGATAGCCGCCGAGATCGATCTGCAACAGGCCGTCAGGCAGGGAGTCGGAGCCGGGAGGGCGGTGCGAACGCTGATACGCACCGGTCGCCACGATAGCGTGGCGGGCATGAAGGTCGCCGGCGGAGGTCCTGGCAACGAAACCATCGGACTCGGCACTCTCAAGGGACCGCACCTCCACCCCCTCGCGTAGCGTGGCTCCCGAGTGGGAGGCGTATCGTTCGAGGAACGCCACGATCTCGTCTCGTGGCATGAAGCCGTCCGGATCGCTCCCGTCGTACGCGCCGTCAGGGAGCTGCACGGACCAGTTCGGGGTCACCAGGCAGAAGCTGTCCCACCGGTCACGCCAGGACTGACCAATCCGGCCCCGCTCGAGCACGGCGTGGTCGACGCCGTTGCGGGCGAGCTGGTGGCTCACGGCCAGGCCGGCGGACCCGCCGCCGATCACGAGCGCCTCCACGTGCTCTCCTGCCGGGTTTCTCACTCCTCGAGCGCCAGTGATCGAGCCAGGAAGGCTGCCTGCGCCTGGCTGGCCGCATCGAATGCCGCGCTCGGGTATTCCAGCAGCCCGAAGTGACCTCCCTCCACTTCGATCAGTTTCTTGGGGCCGGCGATTCGGTCGAATACCGCACGCGTCACGTCACTGACGGCGCCGGGCATCTCGTCGTCGGCCGACATCGCAAACATGGTCGGGACGTCCACGCGCGTCGCGCAGGCAGCTGGGTCGAAGTCGGGTGCGTCGCTCGGCGCGGTGGCCACGATCCGGTTCGTCCAGCCTGAGCCATAGCGACCCCCGTACTCGATGAACCAGCGAAAGGCAGTCAGTGGCTTGAGCGCGGACGACATCGTCGCCTGGTATGAGGAAACCACCGGCATCGAGGTCCACGTGTCCGATGGTCGGCGGATGTCCCCGTCTGCCAGGAACTCCTCCATGGCGGCCAGCCGCGTTCCGTCCGGATCACCAGCCCCGACCACCTCACCGAGAGCGGGCACCTGGCAGACGAGGGCCCCGATCCGATCGTCGAGTGCCGCAACGCCGAGCGCGACACGGGCACCGAGGCTGTCGCTCCAGAGCGCAATGGGGGAGTCTCCTCGCCCGCTGAGGCTCAACGCCGCGCCGATTGCGTCGATGAATCCGCGTGCCTGCACCCAGAGGTTGATCTCACCGCGCGGATCGCCGTCGCTGGAGCCATGTCCCCGGTGATCGACCGCGAGGACCGCCAGGCCGCGGTTGCGAAAACACTCTGCGTAACGGTCCATGACCATGGGGATCGTCGCCGAGAAGCCGTGACCCATGACAACGACCGGCGAAGGGAGTCGCTTGGGAAGATACACGCGGCCCCGAAGGATGGCCCCGTCGGACATGAACTCGATGGTCTCGTACGCAGCCGAGGCCGCGGAGCGGCTGGCGGACATTCGCGCTCCCTTCGTGTGCCAGCGCTCGCATTCGCCGGATCGGGGTTCCCACCGTACCATGGCCCTCGCCCTTGGCCGGCAGCGCCCCATAATCGGCCCATGGACTTCCACCAGTGGGGTGAACATGCCGCGTCGCGCGCGGACTGAGCCGACCCAGCCGCTGTTCGGCGACACGGTGGGCGCCGACGCGCCGCTCGCCGCGCGGATGCGGCCGCGCACGCTCGAGGAGTTCGTGGGGCAGCCGCATCTCGTGGGGGAAGACGGTGCGCTGACCCGGGTCGTGAAGCCTGGCCACCGACCCTCGATCGTGCTGTGGGGGCCGCCGGGCAGCGGCAAGACCACCCTGGCCCGGCTCCTCGCCGACCGCGCGGGAGGCACGTGGCGCCAG
>JAGXHP010000089.1 GCA_024636135.1 Chloroflexota bacterium | reverse complement strand
GCAACGCCGACCGGCTCGACGTTGCGAATGAGGCTTCCGCCGGCTCGACATTGATGAGGTGTCGTGTCGAAGGTCGCCGTAGTGCTCGCACCGTCCCGCGGAAACAGCCACCCGTTCGTCCCGGGATACGGGTAGCTGTTGTTCTTCTCCTCCTCGATCTCGCCGTCGGTCATCACCAGGCGGTCGAGGGAGCTGTTGTATCCGATGCCGGACGGGTCTGGGCTGTCCGGATGCAAGGCGGCGCCCTCGATCGTACGCACCACCGTCGCAGTCTCGACGGCGGCGGCCTGCACCGAGTCCGCAAGCGGCGTTGCCATCAGCTCGAACTCGTAGATTCCCGCGCCGGCGGCTTCTGTTCCACCATCGGCGACATACAGGTTGTGTTTCGCGGGATCGTCGGTCGGGTCCGCGCTCGGCGCAATGACGATGCCGTGCGCGTCGTTCAGCCCAGCGTCGGCGATGTCGCGCGTGGCGAGAAGGGTGCCGTCCGCCTCGAACTCGTAGATCGTCGTCGCGTCTTCGTCGAGGGTGTACAGGTTGCCGTCCGGAGCCACGGCCAGGCCGCTGACTGGTTCGGTGACGCCCGACAGTTCGATCACGGACGACGAGCTGCCGTCGCTCGATTCGACGACGACCGCGCTCCGCCCGGAATCGAGCATGAGAATGCGACCGTCGCCCGCCGCGACGAGTCCATCTGCGCCGGTGGTTGGCCGCGACGCAGGCACCGAGCCCGTCGGGTGTCCGCTCGGGGCTGCCGCTCGCGTCACCCGCCCGCCCCGACGGATGAGAAGGCGGCCCTGGGTCTCGTCGTATGCCAGGCCGTCCGCTCCCGACACAGCGGAGAGCCCGGTCGTCGATCGGCCGACGTCACCGAGGCGCGACACCGAGGTCAGGACCGACGTGCCGCCGTTGCGGCCGAGGACAAGCAGGTCGTCCTGCCCGGGGACGTAGGTAATGGCATCGATTGCGTCGAATCCAAGACTTGGTGCTTCGAGCACCTGAACGAGTCGGACAGGACCACGAGCGACCCCATCGAGCGGGTCGCGGGCGGCGACCGTCGTGATCGGCAGGGCGGCGATCAGCGTGGCACTGATCAGTGCGGCGAGGGCACGGTGGCGCACAGACTTCCCCCTATGGAATGTTGCCCCATGCAGGGTGCCGGGAGTATTGCACTTGGTGGTCCGGTCTGTCTACGTGCGGAGGACTCTTGTGAAGACTCGGGGCGGGTCGCCTGTGCTGCCAGTCCATGCAAGGATCGGTACACTTCATCGGTGCCTACCGAGCTCCCCGTCGGCGACAAGCGCCCCTTTCCCCACCTTCGCCACCGTTTGCGAGGGACGGCGCTGCACCGCTGGTATCGGTTCCTGCAGTCGCGTCGAGCTGCCCGAGCGGAGCGGGGGCTCCTGGCGACGGTCGAGACGTACTGTCTCTTCTTGGGCCATGCGCGCAGCGGCCACAGCATCCTCGGCGCCCTGCTCGACGCACACCCGGAGATGGCGATCTCGGATGAGCTCGATGCGACGGCGTACATCCACGCGGGGTTTTCGCGCGACCAGGTGCTCTGGCTATCAATCAAAGTGACGCGGGATCAGGCTGCTCGGCTGCGACGGAAGCGTGGACGAGGCGGCAAAATCTACAGCTACCACGTGCCGAACCAGTGGCAGGGACGCGCAACGTCGCTCAAGGTCGTGGGGGACAGCAACGCCGGGGGCACGGTGCGCGCCCTGGCGGAGGACCCGGAATTGCTCCCCCGGCTCGAGGCGACGATGGCAGGCCTGGAACTTCGGTTGGTCCACGTGGCGCGCAACCCGTTCGACAATATCAGCACGATGATGTTGCGAAGCGGCAGAAGCTTCGAGAGCGCATCTGATCGGTACTTCGAGAATTGGCGGATGATCGACGCACTGACGGACCGGATCGGCCGAGATCGCATTCACACCGTGCGTCACGAAGCGTTGGTCTCCGAACCTCGGGCGACCATTTCCGCCGTCTGCCGGTTCCTTGGCGTGGAGGGGAGCGACGCTTATCTGGAGGCCTGTGCGGCCGTCCTCTTTGATTCGCCCGCGCGGAGCCGCCACCAGGTGGAGTGGTCCGCTGCACAGCGAGCGCGGATCGAGGCTGGGATTTCGGAGGTCGAGGGGCTGCGGGGCTACTCCTTCGAGTCGTGACCCACGGATTCTCTGCTGTGGATCGGCGGCTCCACGTCCCCGTCACGGTCGGCGAGCGTCTCCGCATTCGGCGAGCGACCACGAAGGTCATCGAAGCGCTCGCGAAGGCGCCAGGCCTGCATGGTGGCGAGGTTCCAAGGCCATCGGAGGGTGAGATGCGCGATCCGAGACGGCAGTGGCACGTCGGTCGGGATAGCTTCGTACCCCAGTTGAGCCATGGCCTCACCCGTTGTGGCCTGGATGAAGGCCACGTCGCTCAGTGAGATGCTGTCCCGGAATCGCCCGATCGAGCGCGTCGAGATTGTCCCGGCCTCAAAACCGCCGTACGAGCTGTTCCCACCGGTGGCGCGGAAGTCCTCGGCAGCGTCCATGCCGAGCATCGCCTGGTCGTATGCCTCGCCGATGAACGCGCTCACGCGCCGAAGCTCCTTCTCCGGATCGGAAGCCAGGTCCTCATAGCGAAGAATCAGGTACTGCTGCGGGTGCTCCCGTGCGTTCCGCTCGGCGAGCCGCACCGATGCGAGCCAGGCCGCCGTAGCGGCCCCGACGCCGCCCCGAAGGCGCTTCCAACGCTTCAGGACCGATGCGTAACGGTCGCGCGGGTCGCGGACCATGTGGACCAGGCGAGCTGTCGGGAAGTCGGAAAAGACCCGGTCCGCGTAGCGCTCGGTATGCAGCGACTTGTCGCCCCAACGTGGCTTCCCCAACCGCTCCGCGTGTTGCGCCTCAAGCAGGCCGAAGAGCCGGCCATACGTGCGCGGACCCGAGACAACTGCGGCGCGCAGTGACGCGAAGTCAGGGTCGAGTTTTCGATGCCGGCGATACCTGCTCATGTCCGCGAGCAACCGGTCCAGATTGCCGGCGTCATCGAGGTCGCCGTACTGGTCCGCGAAGTACGACCACCAGTTCGTCCGCCGGGTCATCGCGATCCTCGGGTGCGACGCGAGCAGTGCATAGATGAGGCTGGTTCCGCTGCGGTCGAGGCCGCCGATGAAAATCGGTCCGGGAGTGTCGTGCGTCACCTGGCCACCTCATCGCGAATGAACTTCCCGGCATTGGCCGTCCCGACGAACTCGCGTGCCGCACTCAGCATCGCCGAGGCTCCATTTAACGGCAGATCGGCAACGACGTACCGGATCCGCTCGGCGGGTGACAATCGGGGAGCATGCCTCCGATAGCCGAACGCCTGCAACTCGGGGCCAACGATCCGGTCCGCCAGGAGCAGCTCTTCGCGCCTCATCGTCCGCCATTGGCGCTCCGGATCGTCCCCGCTGCTCGAGCTTCGTCGTTGGCGTTCCGCCCACTCGGCTGCAGCGCGCTCGAGCGCCCCCACGTCCGGCTCGTCGATGAACTGACCGACGCGCCTCGCGATCTCGACGGGGGCGGCCACGAGATCCTCGAAGCGGATGACCAGATAACGATCGCCGTACCGCCGACGGTTGGTGCGCGCTCGGTGAGCGTTCCTCCGCCACGTGGCAAGCGACACGCCGAGGAGCCCGGGACGACGTCGATCGGCTGCGATGGCCAGGTGGCGGTCCCTCGGGTCGCGAACCATGTGGAGAAGACGGGCATGGGGGAAAGTCTCGAACACCTGGCCAGCGCGCGCCTCTGTGCCACCCTCCTGCATGCCCCACCGATCGCGGCCGGCTGCCCGGGCCATCTGCTCGCCGATGAGCGCGACCAACGCTGCGTAGTCCCTCGGCCCGCGGCGAAGGGCCACCTCGACGGAAGCGAGGTCGATTCCGTGCTCACGTATGCCCGGGTGCCGCTCGAGGTCGCGCATGCAGTGCGCCAGGTTGGCGTCATCCTCGAGGTCACCGTAGCGGCCGTAGATCGTGGTCCATAGGTACAACCGACGCGAGAACGCGACCGTCGACGAGGCATCGAGAATCCGCCGAAGGGGGGTCTTTCCGCTCTGATCCAGCCCACCGATGAACACCGGGCGTGCGTCAGGTGGCATGGGTGGATCGATGATGTGCCGGCGGACGACGCCCGGCGACGCGAGGCGCGCGAACGGAGGCCGCGTGACGCAGGCTCCAGATCCCCATCCGCACGAGGTTCAGTGGACGATCGAGGAGCGCGTGCCGAACGCCTCCCATGCCGCCGAGCCGCACGCCGGAAACTTCATAGCCGAAATCCCGCATGAGCGGACCGGCATGGCGTTCGAGGAATGCAAGCTCCCCGGCCGGGATCCGGCCGCGATGGATGCCGACGTATCGATCCGAGATCAACCCGCCTGGCGCATCCCGCGCACTCGCCAGCAGCTTCTCGCGGTAGGTGGGCATGCCGTGGAGCTCGAGCATGTCCGGCCGATAGTCCTCACCAACGAATGCGGTGGCGCGACGGACCACGCCCTCGGGATCGGTCACGAGGTCCTCGTAGCGGAGCACCAGGTAGCGACCCGGGTGCCGCTGCGAGTTTCGGCGCGCGTAACTCGCCGAATAGTTCCATCGCGCGACGGCACCGCCGACGCGCAGCCGTCCCTCGGGCCACAGTGTCAGCGAGGCGTCGTACCGATCCCGAGGGTCACGAATCATGTGCAGCATCACAGCGTCGGCGTACGCGCCGAGCACGACGTCGGCGTAGCCCTCGATGAGTCCGGTCTGATCGCCCCACCGCGGCTTCCCGGCGCGGCCCGCCGCCTGCTCCTGGAACAGCGCAAAGAGCCTGGCGTACGTGCGTGGCCCCGCCATGAAGTCATGGCGCAGTCGGTCCACGTCCGGTTCGAGAAACCGCACATGCTTGTAGGACAGCATCTCGGCCAGGCAGCGCTCGAAATTGGATTCATCGCGAAGGTCCCCGAACCGGCGATAAAAGAGCGTCCACATGTTGGAGCCCACCGCGGGAATGCTGATTCGCGGGTGCGATGAGAGGATCGCGGCGAGGAGTGTCTTCCCGGCGCGGTCGGTGCCGCCGATGAAGACCGGACCGCCGTTCACGAGGCGCCCGCCATGAGTCTGACAACGGGATGGCGGCCGACGGCAAGCGCCTGCGCCTCACGGGCGCGAGCGCGTGCCTCGGCAAGCCAGCGAGGTCCTCCACCGGCCATGTGGCGACCGAGGCAGATCGAGGCGCGTCGGAGCGTGAGGTACTCGAGGACATGCGCGCCATGGCCAAGCTCTGCACGCATCTCCGGGACGACGTCGAGATACCCGCTCACGAACGCCGCGGATCGGGCAGGCGATGCACCAGCACGCCCGATCGCAAAACGCGGGAGGCCGGTGACGAGATCGGTGAGCCGCCAGTCGAGACGTGCCAGCTCGAAGTCGATGACGAACAACGGATAACCGGGGCGCACGAGCACGTTGTACGGACCGTAGTCACCATGAATGATCGTGGTGGAGAGCGGCAGCGCGCTCAACGTCTCCTCGAGCGCCAACACGCGCTGTCCGAGGCCTGGAGCTCCCAGCTCACCTGCCTCGGCGAGGCGCGCGGCGTGCTTCGAGGGGGGGTCCACACGATACCCCCTCGCATCGAGCCCAGTGATGGGCCAGGCCGTGGGTTGCATGTCCGCCAGCGCGCGGTGAAGGAGGCCGAGCGCGCGGCCGGCGTCGGATGCCCGCCGCCGACCGGCCGACGGGAGGCCGACGATCTCGTGGGCACTGACATGGCGTGCGACATGGTGATATGCCGAGTAGCGGCCCGCCGGACCGCGGACCAGCGTCGTCCCGGCGGGGCCAGCCAGCAGGCGCGGCGCGGGGATTCGCAGCTCAGCGAGCCGGTGCAGGACCGCATGCTCGCTTCGGATCGCCTCGTCCTGAACGGTGTCCTTGTACCGCTTCAGGACAACGCGACCCGCCGCGGTCTCCACCACCACCGCCCAGCTCCTCCCGGCGCCGACCGAGCGGGCCCCGTGGATCTCGCCGAGCTGGAGACTGTCAGCCACGCTCGAGAGCTCCCGCCATTGCGACCGATCCAGCGCTCGGGCCCGACCAGCCCATCGTCGATCCGGGCGCCGGATGCCTCGCCACACGGCACGCGGTTCGACTGGCCAGGCCGGGACCCCGTTCGGCCTCGGGAACGGAGTCGCCATGAGACCTGCTGTCAATGCATCCGCCGCCGCAGCGATGGTGGACGTGTTGTCGACGCGCAACCAGCGAACATCCACGGCGACCTCCGGGATGATCCGGACAATCCGTCCCGCCGAGCCGAGGAAGGCCGTCACTTCCATCGGGGTCCGGCCGCGCAGCCGAATGGGGAGGCCCCGCGCAAGGACGCGTTCGCGTGTCGCGGCATCCGGCGCATCCACGAATATGGCGAGGTCGGGCCCCGGCGTCAGGCGAAGGTAGCGTGCGACGTCGCGGCGCTCGCCGCCAGGGCCACGGACGGCGAGCGCCCGCCATGCGAACAGGTTCACCGCACGGTGATACAGGCCCTCGTCGAAGACGACCGCCATGTCGCCGCCATGTCGCCGAAGGAACCGTTGCCGCGCCGCCGCCCCCGCCCAGCGCGTGAACAGCGTCCAGCGGTGGCTCCAGCGAACCGGCGCTCGGAAGATCGCCTTGAGCACCACCAGGGCGAGGCGCGGATTCGAGCCGATGACCACGACCGCATACGGAACGTCGATCAGCAGGGCTCGGAGCCGTCGCCCGCGCCACCCGACCACGCGCGCCAACAAGCGCGCCGATCGCATTCCCTCGAGGACCCGCTCGATTGCCGCGTCGGCAGGCAGCGCTTCGCGTGCGGTCCACCGCGAAACCGCCGCAGCCGCGACGTCCACGAGAGCCGTCTTGCCCGCCCCCGGCGGACCGAGCAATTCCACGATCACCCGAGCCGGTCCCACACGGCGATCGTGGCTTGCCGCAGAACGTCGTCGAGCGGGGCCGCGGCATCGATGACCACGAGGCGCGAGTTCCCCTCCTCGAGGTCGGCCAATGCGGCCGCCTTGGCCTCGAGCGCGTCGGGCGCCTTTGGTTTGCGTGCCCGTGCAGCCGCGGCGTCGATGCGAAGCACAATGGTCAGGTCCGGTCGACCGATGCGCCGATAGATCGACCGTTCTCGTCCTGCGAGCCGCGCCACGAACCATCCGGTGCTGGCCGAGGGAACGGCCAGCCGGTGTGCATCCATCCGTCGCGAACCCACCTCGAGGGCCGGCATCGGGTACCGATCGAAGAATACGAGCCATCCCTTCGCGGCCAGGTTCGAACCCAGTTGGATCCTTCGCTTTCGCTCCCCGGCCTCGGCAACGGCACGGAGCCCGAGCGCCGTGTCGATCGCGAACTGCCGGAGCCGAGTGGCCGGCGCCGCTTCGTGTCCCCGGGACGGCAGCCGTCCGTTGAGCCGTCGGATCGCCCTGGTCACGGATTGGGCGGCGCGCGTGCGCAGACCGGGTCGCGACGAGCCGAGATACAGCGTCGCCACGTTCACCCGCCATCCAAACGTGGCGACCAGCGCTTCGATCACGGTGGTCTTCCCCGAACCATCGATGCCGACGATTGCCACGGTGCGCCCGCCGGCAGCCGGACGCTTCCTCCGCCCGGACGGTCGGCCACGAAGGCGCTCGGCCGCCTTCCTCACCACCCGGGCGAACCGGGACCGGTTCATCGCCGCCGCCATACGCGTCGCCCACAACGTTCCGGTGGGGAGCCTCGTATATACGCGCAACGCCGCTTCGAGCTCCAGGCGCAGCCTGCGAATCCGCAGGCCGTCAATCGGGCGCCTGTTGACCGCATCGAGGAAGGACACGATCACCGGGGACGGAAGCATCGGCAGGAGCCGGTCGATGGCCGTCCCCACGTCGGCGGGTGTCGTGCGACTCAGGAGCTCGGTGACTTCGGCCGAGATGCTGGCTGGGAGGCCATCACGGTGCCCGATGCGAATCAGGTCGCGCGCAAGGGCGTCGTCCCGGTACTTCAGGAGGGCGCGCACCGCGAGGACAGCGAGCTCCAGCTCCGGGACGGGGACGAGCAGCCCTCGATGCCGCTGGGTGTGGTCGAGTAGCACATCCTCGATGGGCAGCCGATGGTTCTTCACCAGCTCTTCTCCCAAGACGAGCTGCTCGTAGACGTGCAGGTGGACCAGATGGCGAGAGTCGGTATCAAGGCCGAGCCAATCCTCGACGCCGGGGAGCCGCCGAGCTTCGTGCGAAATGAAGCTCTTGAACCCCAGATGTGTGATGAGTGCCCGGAATCGCCCCGCGTGCCGCCGATCGACAAGGAGATCGAGATCGGTTTCACCGGCCAGCGCGACGGCAAGACCCGCAGAGCTCTTCCAGTGGCAGTAGCGGATCCTGTGCTCGTCGAGAGCCCTGATCAGCGCGGCGATGAGGGAAAGTGGTTCCGTCATGCTTCCATCGGGGTGCGGGCGCTGCGAGCCCCGTCCGAGTCCTGGCGAACCCGATCGATGACCGCGGCAATCAGGCCGAGCGTAAGCCACCAGAGCGAGGTGCCCCACGCATAGGCATGAATCATCTCCAGGAAGTTGCTGACGACAAACTGATCCGCAATCGCGAGCCACAACACCAAGAGGATGGGTGGGCTGAGCATTCCAGAGGCTGGAAGTCGCCGTCGCATTCGGAGCGTGGCGAGCGCCAGGGCGATGACGGGCGTGAAGTACAGCGCAACGGCGGGAAGACCCATCTCGACGGCGAGATTGAGATAGGTGTTGTGGGAAGATCCGCCGATCTTGAGCGGAATATCGCCGACGCGTTGCTTGTACGCCTCGTCGAATCGCTCAAAGTTCTGGAATCCGAATCCTTCCAGCGGACGATCGGCGATCATGCGGATGGACGCCTCGTTGGTGACGAACCGATCGTCGATCGTGCTCTCGGTGTCGAGCCGAACAGCGGCGTACGCCACCTGCTCCTGCAGCGGTCCGACCGCCAGGAGCCCGAATATGAGCATCCCGCCGACCGCGACCGAGCCGACGATGCGCGGATAGAGGAAGATGAGGCCAGCCACGGCGACGCCCGTGCCGAGCCAACTTCCTCTCGAAAGTGACAGGAAGACCGCGAGGAACGCGGTCGCCACCACTCCGACAAGGAGAACACGCCGGGCACGACCCTCGATCTGGCCGGCCATGTGAATGGCAAGCAACGCGAAGAGTGTCAGGGTGATCGTGAACGGGGCGGGTCCACCGAACGTGCCCGCGGTCCGCTCACCGGCCCGCGCGAGCCACGCTTCCGGGAGCAGCGACGGCGCGGCCCAACTCAGCATGCCGATCGCGGTCTGGCTCAGGATCACCACGACTCCCACGATCACGAGACGCTTGATGTCGCGGCCGTTGATCCCGATCACGCGGACATACCAGAACAGGGCAATCGGCACGAACACCTTGTCGAAATAGGCCGCGAGGATGCGTTCGGGGTTCGCGCTGAGCAGCAGGATGTTCACGACACCGAGGGCGATGAACCCCGCAAGGGCAAGGTCGTAGAGGTGCAGCCGGAACCATGACCGACGGATGCCCATGAAGTGGTAGATCGTGACCATCAGCAACAGGCCGGGAATGAGGCCGCGGTGCAGGATCCAGTTCGAGATGGCCGCGTCAGATGCCTGCGTGAACAGAGGAGCCACCAGCACCCACACCACGATCGCGGCGAACGGATAGTTGAGCAGCAGCAGGCCGAATGGCAGGACGGCAAGCGCAACGGCGACCGCCGGCACGCCGGTCCCGATGGCAAGGCCGGCGAGGATGGCCGCAGCGAGTCCGATGGCCGTGATCCCGGCGAGCACCCCGCGGCCACGCTGGCGAGGGAAGGGCTTGATGGCTGTGACGAGGGACATCTCAGCCCTTCGCCTTGGCGATGCGGGGGGCGTCGTCCGGGCGGGACTGAACCCGCGCGGAATCCCTCCGCCTGAACCGGGCCCACGCGCGGGATACGATCATGCGGTCATCGGCGGTCAAGCCGAGTCGGATGGTCACGGCCGTGTACACCGAAGCGATTACAGCAGCGCCGACGAGTGCCTCGACGCCCGCGGGCGCGTCCATGACTGACCCCGCGACCAAGCTGGCAGCGAGCGCGGTGAACCCGGCGGTGATCGGCTTGAGGAAGCTTCGATCGTAGGGCCTCACGTGGAGGATGATGCCCACTTCCACGAGTCGCATGACGTTCACGGTACCAATAGTGGCCACCGCGGCGATCGCCGCGCCGATCAGCTCGAACCGCGGAATCAGCAGCACGTTCAGGGCAATGCCAAGGCCCACTGCGACGCCGGAGTTCAGGAGCTTGAGCCGAGTGTGTCCTGTCATGTCGAGAATCGCGCCGGATGTTCCGGTCGCGGCGTTCACGAGACTTGCCCACGCCATGATGGCGAGCGCCGCGGCGCCGTCACGGAACTCGGAGCCGAAGATCGAGAGGATCTGCTCCGGGAATACGACGAGGATGAGAAAGAGGGGAAGGTTCGCGGCCAGCGTCCACTTCGACGTCGTGCGATACAGCCGCTCGAGCCCGGCATGATCACCACGGTCATGCAGGCCGGCGAACAGCGGCATCGAGGCGGCGACGATCGCCATGTGGAACATGCTGCCCAGGAGCGTTACCTGGTTGGCGATCGTGAAGATGCCCACGGCCGAGACCGTTGCCAGCGCGCCGAGCAGTGTCGTCTGAAGATTCGCGCCGAGGGTATTAACGACGTTCGATAGCCAGACCGGAAGCGAGAACCCCAGCATCTCGCGAGGCTCGAGTCGCGCCGGCGCTTCGAACGTTCCTCCCGGGAGAGCTCGCAGCACGAAGGCGCCAAGCAGGATCGTGACTCCAACGGCAGCCAACGCGGTCGCAAGCATGGCGTCGTAGGCCGAAAGCCCGAACAGGAGGAACGCGAGGACGAACCCGAAGCGGAGAACCTGTTGGGCGAATTGCTCGGCGATCACAGCCCACTGGATCCGCTTGAGCCCCTGGAGCGCGGCGGCCAAGAGCTGGTTGAGAATCAGCGCCGGGATGAAGATCCCGGCCAGTCGAATGAGGGGAGCCAGGTCGGGCTCGCGGAACACGGCGTGGGCGATGGGCTCGGCGAGAGCGACGACCGCGAGGGCGAGGAGGACCGCGAGGACCGCGGGGATGCCTACCGCGAGTTGCAGGGCACCACGCAGTCCGGCCCAATCCCGGCGGCCCGCAAACACCGCGCAGTACCTGACGAGCGCCGCGTCGAGCCCGACGATCGCGAACGCACTCACGATCGTTGCGCCGGCAATGGCCAGGTTGTACAGCCCGTACTCGGCCGCGCCGAGCGTGCGCGCAACCAGGACCGCCATCGCGAAGCGGCTGCCCCATGCGAACACGCGGCCGAGGAATACGATCCCACCGCCCTTGGCGGCCAAGACCAGGTCGTCCTGGGCCATTGGCTCGCTCAGGCGGGACGGAGGGTCGAAAACGCCTGCGTCTTTCCGACCGGGCTGGTTTCCGCGTCGCGGAGTGCGCGGCGCGCCTGCTCCAGCAGGTCGTCCGCGTTCGCGCCCTGGCGCCCGAAGGCGACGAGGCCGGCGGCAGGCAGCACGCGGATCTGGTCCCCGCCCCCCTCCACCTCGATGGTCGGCACACCGATGCGACGCCGCAGACCCTCCACCATGGCCACCGCATCCGCTTCGGACGTATCCGGCAGCAGGAGCGCAAACAGGTCCGGGCCGATGCGCGCACTGATGTCCTCGACGCGCAAGTGCTGGTCGAGGAGCCCGGCGATGGCACGAAGTGCGTCGTGTCGGGCGCGAGGCGCGACGTTTTGAAGGACGCCCCCGTGATCCATGTTCATGAGGGCAAGCACGAGCGTGGTACTCGACCGTCGCGTCCGACTCATCTCCTGGCGCAGCCTGAGCATGAAGAACGGGGCGCTGAAGGCGATGCCGTCGGCATCCAGCATCACCAGGTTGTCGCGGATACGCGGGCCCGGGGCGAGCAGCTCCGACGAGATGCCAACGCCTATCGCAAGGGCAACGCTCACAGCGAACCCCAAGGCGATGTTAGCGGGAACGTTCGGCGCGATGGGGGTTGACGCGACATTCGCTTCGTCCAAGGTGACCAGCTCGAAGGCCTCACCCAACTCCTGGGTATACCGGGCCAGCGCATCGTGGATGGCCGCGTTGTAGCGCTCGGCGAGGACGGAGTCGGATGAGCGCACCGCCAGCCGCAGGACGTTCGCGCCCGGGACCAGCCGGGCTTCGAGCCGAACGTCGTTCTGCTCAAGGAACGTGAGGTCAAGCGATTCCACTGCCTCGCGACGAATGGTACGGCTGTTCGCCACCTGCGCATACGTCTCGGCGATCTCCGGTTGTCGGCTCAGCGTCCCGACTGCGGAGAGCGCGTCCTCGAAGGCACCGGCCGGCTTGACGAGCAGCGTCGACGTCGACTCGTAGACTGGACGCTGCGCGACGGTGAACAGCAGCGATGACCCGAGCGTGATCAGAAAGACCGGCACCACCAGCCACCAGCGCCTCAGGAGCTGGTGCAGAATTGTCCGAACTTCCATTCTCTACGGCTCCATTTGGGGTGTCCGGCGTCATGGTACCGTGCTTCACCCCTCCCCATGCCGGCGGGTGCAACGAGTTGCCCGTCAGGTCCGGGCGTTCAGCCGTGCCACGCGGTCCACGGGGTCCGCAGGCACAATCGGGATCGCGGCAGTAACCTGTTCCGGGGTGAGCAGCATTACGGGACGACCTCCGTCGCGGACCGACCGCTCCGCCGCGTCCAAGATGCGAACGGCTCGTAGGCCCGACGCACCATCAGCGGCGACACTACCGCCGTACAGGATGGCCGCGATGAGCTCGTCCGCCTCGACGGAGAGAGCCTCGCGGTCGTCCAACCGGGGAGCGTGCATATCGCCCGATCGGTAGCTAACCATCTGCGAGCTGTAAACGGCCTCGGGGTCTTCCCACGGCGCAATCGTCACTCCGCGGTCGTATACCAGCAGCTTCTCGGATGGCTGCACGTCGTCGTAGATGAGCATTTTGCGCGACCCGCCGACGATCGTCCGGCGAACCTTCGCCGGCGCCAGCCAGTTCACGTGCACGTGGGCAAGGACGTTCGGGCCGTACTTCATCGTCACGTATGCGATGTTCTCGTGGCGGCTGCCGGCGTGCGCGGCACCGATCGCGCTGACTTCGTCGGGGATCCGACCGCCCAACACGTAATCGATAATGCTGATGTCGTGTGGAGCGAGGTCCCAGATCACGTTGACGTCAGACTGAAACAGTCCAAGGTTGATTCGAACGCTGTCCAAATAGTAGATGTCGCCGAGCTCTCCCGATTCGACCATGGAGCGCATCTTTCGCACAGCGCCGGTGTAAACGAACGTGTGGTCGACGGCGAGGAGCACGCCGTTCGCCTGGGCAAGAGTGACAAGCTCCTCCGCCTCGTCGACGCGCGTCGTCATCGGCTTCATGATCAGCACGTGCTTGCCCGCCGCAATCGCCTCGCGCGCCAGGCGATAGTGCGTCCGGGAAGGGGTGGCCACGACCACCAGATCCACATCGGGACGGGCGATCAGCCGCGACGAATCCGTGGTGATCAGCTCGGCGCCCGTACCGGCTCCAGCCCGCTCAGCTCTCTCGAGCTGAGCGTCGCAGACAGCAACGACGCTCCCCTGATCCTGGCGCGCGAAGTTACGGACCAGGTTCGGCCCCCAGTAGCCACAGCCGATAATGCCGACTCCCACATGCTTCTTCACGATGCTCCCCCGTGGTCGATGAACATGACCCATGGCGTGCTGATGATGATCATGAGATCCGTGGAGATGCTCCACGTTCGGATGTACTTGACATCCATGCTGCACATCTCGTTGTAGGTCATGCGATTGCGTCCCGAAACCTGCCAGAGTCCCGTGATTCCCGGGCGGACACTCAGGCGTTCCTTCTGCCAGTCCTCGTACTGCGCCACCTCGTAGGGAAGTGGCGGCCGCGGGCCAACGATCGACATATCTCCTCGGAGCACGTTGATGAGCTGCGGGACCTCGTCGAGCGACGTCCCTCGCAACCAACGAACGGCGGAGATGATGCGCTTGTCGCCATCAAGCTTGAAGGGACGAGCAGCTCCGGCGGTCGACGTCTTTCGCTGCCGGATCATCCCGGTGACGAGCCGCTTGTGAACATCCTCCGATGCCCCGTGGTGCATCGTCCGGAACTTCAGGCAGGTGAATGCTTCGCCGTCGAGGCCGATTCGCCTCTGTCGAAACAGGACAGGACCGGGCGAAGCCAGCTTGATCGTGGCGATCGCGACGATCCAGATCGGACTGCTCAGAATGAGCAGGAAGATTGCGAGCGCGATGTCGAGCACGCGCTTGGTGACGGAAGTGAGCGCTGCCGGTCGATCAAGGTCGACCGGGTGCCGCGCCACGACACGCTTGGTTGGCGGCGCGAGGCGCGCACGGCGAATAGAGGTCATGTCCACCCCTGGGACTTCTGAGAAGCGGGGCACCCGCCTCTCTTTGCGAGAGTGTCACCACCAATAAGACATTGGTAAGCGACCGATAAGAACTTCCGTATGGTCGCTGAACGGAAGTACTAGCGCAAGGGGTAACGGACGTCATGCGGTGCCTGCCCGCAACGATGTGCCGATTGACCTGCTCAGAACGGGAAGAAGATCGGGATCAGAGCGAGACTGAGCGCGACGGAGACGAGGTTCAGCGGAATGCCAAGGCGTGCGAAGTCACTGAACCGGTACTGACCAATGCCGTACACCATGAGGTTCGTCTGGTACCCCAGCGGCGTGAGGAATGAAAGACTTGCGCCCAGGGTCACGGCCACGATGAATGGACGCGGGTCAGTTCCCGTGGCGGCCGCCGTCGCCGTCGCGACGGGAAACAGGAGCACGGCGGCGGCGTTATTGCTGATGAGCTCGGTGATTGCCATCGTCGCCAGCAGGACACCGGCCAGCGCGCCCACGAGGCCGAGTGGCAAGAACACGCCGAGCAGGATGTCCGCGACGGCACGACCGAGGCCCGAATTGTCGACCGCTGCGCCGAGGCCGAATGCGGCGGCGATGAGCACGACGATGTTCAGATCGATGGCGTCCCGCGCCTGGCGCAGCGTAAGCCCTCGAACCGCGAGAAGCAGGAGGGCGACCAGCAGGGCGCCCTGGAGGATGGAGACAATGCCGAAGCCCGTCGCCACGACGAACCCGAGGCCGATCAGCCCAACCCGCTTCGCCTTCCGCGGCTGGGTCGGTGAAATGCCCCGAAGCGGTGCAATGACCAGGAAGTCGCCCGAGTTCCGATAGCGCTCACGGAATCCCTCGTCAGCGAGCACCAGGAGCGTGTCGCCCATGCGCAGCGGGACCTCGCCGAGCTTGCCCGGGATGCGATGACCGGCCCGATGCATGGCAAGGACCGCCGCCCCGTAGCGGGCGCGGAACCCGAGGTCACGGAGCGTCTGGCCGTTGAAGCCGTCGCCCACCACGACCTCGTGAAACGTATGCCGGTCACCCTCCAGCTGCTTGATCTGTCGCCGTTGCGTGGAAAGGAGACCGCGCATGCGCTGCAGGTCAACGATCTGGTCCACGCGCCCGACGAACATCAGGAGATCGCGGGAGTGGAGCTCGGTGGCTGGGCTCACCGGCGCGATTCGTTCGCCGTCCCGCTCGATGGCCACGAGGTACACGCCCTCGAGCTGCCGAAGGCCGACGCTCTCGACGGTGCGGCCCACCAGCGGTCCATCTCGCTGGACGAGCATCGAGACGGTGAAGTCCCGTTCGTTGGCCGGCGCCTGTTCGCCGCTCGACCGATCCGGAAGGAGCCGGTTCGTCAAGAGCACGAGAACCGTCGTCCCGACCAGGGCGATCGGCAGCCCCACCGGCGTGATCTCGAAGAGGCCAAAGGGCGGAAGACCCTGTTCGCGAAGGAGACCCGAGACCGTGAGGTTCGTCGACGTGCCGATCGTCGTCGTGACGCCACCCAGCACCGCCGCGTACGAGATCGGCATGAGGAAGCGGGAAGGCGAGAGCCCGCGTCGGTTGCACAGATCAATCGTGGCGGGAATGGCCATCGCAACGAGGGTCGTGTTGTTCAGGAAGCCCGACGCCAGGGTGATGGGGTACGTGATCCGCGCCAGGAGACCCCGCTCCCCCGGGACCCGCCCCAGGAACCGATCGAGCAGCGGCGGGAGAAGTCCGGAGATGTCTGCGGCTCGGGCAAAGATCAGGAGCGCCGCAACGACGATCGGCGCCTCGTTGCTGAACCCGGCAAATGCCTCGTCGGCGTCGATCACCCCGACGAGAAGCAGCAGGATCGTCGCGACGAGGATCATGAATGCCGGAGGGGCCATTTCGCGCGCCAGCGCGACCACGAGTGCGATGACGATCAGGAGTGTCAGCCAGCCCTCGAAACCCATGCTTCCTCTCACGACGGCTAGAATCCGTGCCCAACACACCAAGCCCGTGGCGGTGCGCCGCCCGCGGAGGATAGCCGAGGGATCGAATGGCCACCACGGATGAGATCACGATGGATCAGCGCGCCTTCGCGTCCGCGCTACACGGCGCGTCCGGCATCACGGCGCTGTGCCACGAGAATCCTGACGCCGACACCATTGGTGGGGCAGTGGCGATCGCCTTGCTCGCGCGCCGGCTTGGCAAGCGGTATGAGCTGGTGAGCGTCGATCCCCCAGCGCCGGCATTTGATTTCCTGCCGCTTTTCGGCGAGTTCCGCACTGAGCCGACGCTCGATCCGGACACCGCGGTCGTGTGCGA
This sequence comes from Chloroflexota bacterium, assembly GCA_024636135.1. Taxonomy (GTDB): domain Bacteria; phylum Chloroflexota; class Limnocylindria; order QHBO01; family QHBO01; genus JACDBZ01. The sequence continues at coordinate 6,358 of JAGXHP010000089.1, read as the reverse complement.
TGCCGCGACCCTCGAACGCGTGGGCCGCATCCGGATGGAGCACCGCGACTGGTTCGAACGTTCAACACTTGTCAATGTCGACCATCACGTGACCAACGCGGGATTCGGAAGCGTCAACCTCGTGGACGGCGGCGCTGCCGCGACCTGCCAGGTGATCGCGGCGGCACTCCCCGCTGTCGGGATCGACCTCGACCGGGAGATCGCCACGGCACTGCTCGCCGGGATCGTTCGCGACAGTCACGGCTTCTCCGACCCTTCGACCACTGCCGCGACACTGCGGCTGGCAGCCGCCTGCGTGGAAGCCGGCGCGCCGAACGCCCTAATTCACCGGCGCGTGCTGGGCGACCTGCCGTATCCCACGCTCGCGCTCTGGGGCCAGATGCTGAGCCGCATTGGGCAACGTCGCGACGGGCGCATCATCTACACGGTCCTCACCGAGGACATGCTCGAGGCCACCGGCACGGCCAACCACGACGCCGATGGACTCGCCGAGTTCGTCGCCAAGGCGAAGGGAGCTGAGATCACCATCCTTCTGCGCGCGTCATCCGCCACGGAGACCCGCGTCAGCCTTCGCGTCAGTCCTGCCATCAATGCGGCGGAGATCGCCGGCCAATTCGGAGGCGGAGGCCATGCGGGACGGGCAGGCTGCACGATCGCGGCGCCGGTGGACGTGGCGACCGAGCAACTACTCGCCGTCTGCGAGCGGGCCCTCGACAACCGGACTTGACAGAGGGCGCGGCCCCGCATCGGTGCGCCAAGCGCTAAGGTCTCGCCCCAGGAACCCGGACAGTCTCTCTACCTCTTCGGCAAACAGTTCCCGCAGGTGCTGGCGCGTAGCCGCCGATATCGGATCTCGCGGCGCAGCCGTGATGTTCGCCGACTGCACGCGTCGATATGCAGCTTGGCGGACCGCGGGCGGAACCACCGCTCTGATGATCCGGCGAGGAAGCTCTGGCGGCCGGGCGAGCATATGGCGCAGCCACTCGCTGCGCGTCCTCTTGCTGGCGTTGACGACGTCGAACGTCGCAGGGCGCACGTCGTCCCCAACCGCCAGGAACCGCAGCACGTCGCGATAGACATCCGCGGTGTTGGCGGCAAAATCGTCGTAGATGACGACGTGGACACGCTCTCGGCCGAAGGTCCGAACGTACCTTTCGAGCTGTTCGGTGTAGCGCGGCACGGTCGAGTACTGCAATCCTTGCGGCAGGTGTGCGTGCGGCGGGATCCGCCGGCCGGCCCGTCGGTCCGGCTCGGCTTCCAGCGCCGCACTGAAATCGCGAATGTCCTCGTTGCCGTTCGATAGGTGCTCGCCATGGAGGGCGTGCAGCACGTCGGTCGGATTGCGCAGCATCGCCACGATGCGGGCCTCGGGGGCGAATGCCGCAATCTCCTCGGCAGCACTCATCGAATAGAGATACCAGACGTACGCGGTGCCGATGAGCTGGCCCGGCCCGGCCGGCGAAAAGTGAGCGAGGTACTCCTGCTGGGTCAGGGGTCGGCGATCACGGATCTCCAAATCCTGCCCGAAGAAGCGCAGCTCCTTCCGCTCGGGCAGATACAAGCCCGGATGGGCGCGGAGGTAGTGGTACATCGCCGTCGTGCCCGACTTCGGTGCTCCGACGATAAAGAAGTCCGGTCGTCGACCAGTCACCGAACTCCCGCAAACAGCTCGCCGAGATGCCCAACCAGGCGCGACCTAGCCCACATGGGACCGAGGCCGGCATCGCGAGCTGCCTGATGCGCCGCGAGGTCCGTGTGTCGACCGAAGAGTAGGACGCGGGACTGCGTGTCCGCACGGTCGGCCAGGCGCGAAGCCCATGTCGGGCTCCGCTCATTCCAATCGACGAGGATGAGGTCGAAGACGACGGCGTCGGCCAACTCGTCGACCGAGTCGACACGAACGAGCTTCGCACCCGCCGCGCTCGCTGCCGCGTCGATCTTGGAGAACAACATCAGATCCGACATGACCGCTGCGGCTCTCATCCGAGGCTGGGCCGCTCACGGAAAACGTCGCCGGACGAGGGAAGGGAACGCTCTCCGGACGGCCTCCCGTTTCCCGTGGCCTGATCGACCACAAATCGGGCAATGCGGATCGGGTAGATGCCCACGACGACTGGCGCGCGGACCTCCACCGAGAGCTCTACCCCGACTTCGTCCCGTTGCCACAGGTCCTGCAGCTTGGATGCCTCCCGCTCGGGAAGGCCGATGAATGCCGTGGTCCCGTTCCGTGTCACGACGCTCATCGCTTCGGGCTCCAGCCCGAAGCGGCGCCGGATGTCGGAGACGGCGATGTAGGGCCTTGACGTGAGATATCGGCGGAGGCTCGAGGTGCTCGGCCGCTTGCTGGCACTCATGGGCTGTCGGCCCAGTCTAGCCGCGCGACGGATCGTCGTCAGGAACGCTCGCCGAAGATGCTCCGCAGCACGAACAGAACGTTGGCGGGCCGCTCCGCCAGCCGACGCATGAAGTACGGATACCACTCGGTGCCGTACGGCACGTACACCCGCACCCGATATCCCTTCTCGAGCAGCTGGCGCTGGAGGTCGCGGCGCACCCCATACAGCATCTGGAACTCGAAGGCATCGGCGCCGATGGCATGCTCGCGGGCGAAGAGCGCGACTCGCTCGATCATGTCGGGGTCGTGCGTCGCGACGCCCGGATAGGCGCCCGCCCGCAGCAGCTCCTCGCACATCGAGACGAAGGCGTCACCGATCGCCACGCGATCCTGGTGCGCGATCTCCGGCGGCTCCGCGTAGGCACCCTTGCAGACCCTGACCCGCACGCCATCGTTCGCCAGGCGTTCGACGTCGGCCGGAGACCGATGGAGATAGGACTGGACGACGGGACCGACGTCGTGGCCGGCCGCGCGCAGGCGGGCGACGATCTCCAGGGTCCGATCAGTGGTGGCCGAGCCCTCCATGTCGATCCGCACGAAGATGCCCGTCCGATCCCCCGCCGCGACGACGGGGTTGAGAACGTCGATGCATTCGTCGACCCCGAGCTCGAGCCCCATCTGGGTCAGCTTGATGCTGACGTTGGCGTCGAGGCCCTCGCTCGCGATGCGCTCGATGGCGGTGACGTAGGCTGCCGCGGCCCGATCGGCGGCCACACGCCCGTCCACCGACTCCCCCAGCACGTCGAGCGTCGCGCTGGCGCCGGCGGTGTTGAGCTTCCTGACCGCGGCGACCGCCTCGTCGAGGGTCGTGCCGGCCACGAAGCGCAGCGGCATGCGTCGCAGGAACGGTGTTCCGAGCGCGATGCCGGCCATCCAGCGCCGATCGCTCAACCACAGGAAGAAGGCGCGGAGCGCGGAGGCGAGCACGATCCCAGTCTACCGGCACGGGAGTCCGGATGGCGTTCGACGGGCCGTCAAACGCCCGAAAATCTATGTCTGCAGAATGCTTGACCGTGGGACGGACAATCCGCACGACGGCATGCAGGAGTGACGATGCATCGTTTTCGCTCCCGCGTGCGTCTGAGCGATCACTTGGGCGGACGGGGGGCCACTGGGGCACACCGCCTGACCCCGCACGGAGGTCCCGACATGCGTCGGTTGGTCGTCCTACTTGCCGCTGCCCTGCTGATCCTGGGCACGGCGGCTCCCGCCGCAGCGAGGAGCATGTCGTTCTATCGCTCCACCTACTATTCGGTCCAGTTCGACTGGATCCAGCTCGACCGAGATGCGGCCGGAGATCGGCTGCCGCCCATGGAGACGCGGCCGTTCGGCAACGTCCATATCGGGTTCGCCTTCGCCCAGGAGTTCAGCTCCGGGCAGGCATGGGTCTTCGGACAGATCGCCGACCTGAACTGCCCGGTGGACTTCGTCCCCTCACCTGGCGGCGGCCACGGCTTCGCTCTTGAGGAAGAGCCGCCGGTCGATCCGGAGAACCCGTGCACGCACATCGGATTCCGCTCGATCGACGGTACCGTCCCGATCTCGATCGACAACAAGCTCACCCGCGCGGTCCTCGGCGGCCCGGGCGTGACCGTCGGCATCTTCGGTGGCGGCGATCCGCACGGCGGCCCCGGCGAGTTCCTGGCGAACGTGCCGATCAACGTGACCTTCACCGGCGTGGGCCCCCTGTCGAAGCTGACCTTCAGCCAGACTTTCACCGATGGCACCTTCACGTACTCCTCGCGCTACAGCTCGAACAACCGAGCGGCCGACCTGACCGGCGTTTTGGGGCCGATGGGATTCGACCCTGAGCTCTCCGGTGGCTTCATGAGCTACAGCCGGGAAATCAGCCGATCGCGAAGCCGGTAAGACGGCATCACGTGCACCCGGCCGGGATCGTCCCGGCCGGGTGACCGCACGGAGGGGACCATGACATCCACGCAATCCGGACCTCGAGCCGGTGACCCTCTTTCGCGCCGATCGTTCCTGCGCCGCGCCGGCGGAGCGGCAGCCGTGGTCGGCGGCACGGCCGTCGTGGGGCTCGGGCCGGTCATCGGCTCGCGAGCCCGAGCGGCCGAGACGTCGGCTCGCACCCTTCACCCACTGGCCAAGGCGCACGACGCCACCGTCGCGCAGCGTTGGGTCGGCGTCCTGTACGACGCCACGCGGCGCGAGAACATCACCCCCACGGCGGCCGCACGTGGCTACGCCTGCATGGCCGTCGCGCTCTACCAAGCCGTCTGTGACGGCATGCCGGGCTATCGCTCCCTGGTCGGCCAGCTGAATGGGCTGGGCCCCACGCCGCGCGCTGAGCGCGGCCGCCGCTATGACTGGCCGACGGCCGCGAACGCTGCCATGGCCAGCATGGCAACGGCGCTGTTCCCCACTGCGCAGTCACAGACGACCGCCGAGATCACCGCCCTCGAAGCCGTCATCGGTGCCGAGAGGCGGCTGGTCGCGGATGCGGCGGTCTTCGACCGCTCCGCGGTCCACGGGCGTTCGGTCGGCCGCGCCATCGTGGACTGGACCCACGGAGACGGCCTGACCGAGATTCGCGCCCTCCCGACCTATGTCCCTCCCGTGGGCCCGGACAAGTGGCAGTCCACCCCGCCGAACTTCGGCCCGGCCATCGAGCCGTACTGGGGTCGGATGCGTCCGTTCGTCCTGCCGTCGGCCGACGCGTGCTTCCCACCGCCGCACGTTCCGTACGACGAGACGCCAGGCAGTGGATTCCACGCCCAGGCAACTCGCGTGGTCGAGGTCAGCGCGGGGCTCACCGACGAGCAGCGCCTCATCGCCATGTTCTGGCGCGACAATCCGCTGACCAGCGGTCTGCCGGCCGGTCACTGGTTCGTCATCGGCAACCAGCTCGTGGACCAGCTGGGCCTGCGGCTCGACGACGCGGCCGAGATGTACGCCCGGCTGGGCGTCGCCCTGGCCGACGCCTTCATCTCGTGCTGGCACGCCAAGTACGAGATCAACCTCCTGCGTCCGATCACCTACATCCGGCGGTTGATCGACCCGGCGTGGAGCTCATTTGTCAACACGCCACAGTTCCCCGAGTACACGTCCGGCCACTCGGTGGCATCCCAGGCGGCCGCGGCCGTCCTGACCGACCTGTTCGGACAGGTCGCGTTCACCGACACCAACCGCCTGACCGAGCCACCCTCGGCGGGCACCCGCCACTTCGCGTCGTTCCAGGCCGCCGCCGATGAGGCAGCGGGGAGCCGCCTGTACGGCGGCATCCACTACCCGATGGGGATCGAGGTCGGTCTCGAGCAGGGCGCCAGGGTCGGGGCGCAGGTCATCCGCCGCCTCGAAACCTCCCGGGGCTGACCCTGCCAGCCGCGGGCCGCGTTCGGCCCGCGGCCTCAGCTGATCACGAAGAACGCGACGAGCGCCGCGGCGCCAATCACGCCGAGCGCGGCGCCGGCCAGGACCCGGCGCCGTTCTTCGCCAGTCATCCCCTCACGGATGGGCGATGGCTGTCCGCGAACGGCGCGGCCGCGCCACGCGAGATAGCGCTCGGCGTTGAGGTCCCGCGCATCCCGGGCCTGCGAGGCGCGCCAGGCGGGCCAACCCACGAGGACGCCCGTCGCCCCGGCCACGAGCGCGACGAGCAGCAGGACCAGCGGGAGCATCGGCTCAGGACTCGTCCGCCGCCGCCGATACGTACGCTTCCGCCAGCAGGGCCTCGATCGTCCGCTGATCGCGGTTGCGTCCGAAGTACCAGGCGAGGTACAGCCCGTTCACGGCAGCCCAGGCCAGCACGGTCGGTACGAAGAACGTCGACCACGGCTCACCGATGCGAGCGACGGTCGCATTGGCGATCAGCGTGGCGACCCCGAAGAACGCCGCCCCGGCAATGGTGAAGTGCCACGTCTCGGCGGCGAGCATCGTCAACGGCCGTCGCAGGGGTGCGGCCACGATCTTCGGGTCGCCCGGCGCGCCGAAGTACACCTC
>JAGXHP010000088.1 GCA_024636135.1 Chloroflexota bacterium | reverse complement strand
CGAGGCGCTCGCCGGACGTTGAGGCCGCGCCCTGTCGCGTGCAAATCGCGGCGGGGGAAGGCACAATGCCGCAGACATGTCGACTCCCAAGCCGGGCGAGATCCGGTGTCCGACCTGCCACCGCTCGACGGTGCCCGCTGCCTTCTGCACGCAATGCGGATCGGCGATTCCCTCGGATGCCCGCATCCGTCCGCGGGGCCTGGATCGCGACGAGCTCCAGGACAGGATCCGCGCCCGACGATCCGGTGCCGATCCCTATCGCCGCGGCGCGGCGCCGGACGACGCCGGACCGGCCTACGAGCGCTTCGAGCCGGAGCCGGAGGATGCAGCCGCGCGCCGCGCCCGACGCCAGGAAACGCGACGACGGGACGAGTTCGACGAGCCGATCGAAACCGTGGCGCCGGTCCCGGCTGCACCGAGCGAAGCGGGGATACCGCCCGCATCACCGGCTCCGATTCGGCCCGACGTCACCCGCGAGCACGACGACTGGGTGGAGCGCCGGCCAGTTGCTCCCGTCACGCCAACGCCGACGGCCGCCGCCGAGGAACCCGAACACATCGATCACTACGACGATTCGGCCTACGAGGCGGGTGAGTATCCCTACGAGTACGACGAATGGGACGACGATCGCGATCGTCGGTCGTCCGGTGCCGGGGCATTCGCCGTGCTTGGCTTCCTCGCCCTCGGCGTCCTGGCCCTGCTGGGTGGCGCCGTCCTGGCCGGCGTCTTCAGTGGCGATCCGAACGTCGGTGGCGGCGATCCGACCCTCACGCCGAGTCCGACGATCTCCGAGTCGGCCGATCCGTCAGTCGATCCGTCGAGTGCGCCGAGCACCGATCCGAGCGCGAACCCCAGCGGCGAGCCGGGCGCAAGCGGGGACCCCGTCGTCTTCCCGGACGGCTTCACCGCCGAGGCACAGCCCTGCATCCCCGGCAGCCCCGACGTCGACGGCTGCGACTCCAACGCGGTCAGCAATAACGGGAACCTGTGGGTCTGGGTAGGCTTCGCGAACGGAACCGAGAACGACGTGGTCGGGGTGGAGATCATCGGGCCCGACGGGACGACCGTCGGGGATGGCTCGATCCCCTTGGCCCGTATCGGCTGCAGCCCGCGATGCCCGGGCGGCTGGACCTACTTCCCGTTCGGGGGCCTCGGCCCGGGAACGTACGATGTCGAGGTCACGCGCAACGGCGAACGCGCCGGCACGACAAGCTTCGAGGTCTCCTGAGCGCGGGCTGGCCTCCAACCTGCACATTGGCCGCTCATGTCCCGGTCCACCTTTGAAGCCCTGAGAGCCCCGGTCGCCCTGGTGCTCGTCCTCATCGCGGCGTTCGTGCTCTGGCCGCGCGGAACCGATTCGTCGCCCATCGCCGCCGAGACTTCACCGACGCCGAGCGTGGTCGTCGGCGAGCCGGGCGGAGAGGTGGTCGCGGCCACGCCGACACCGGCGCCGGTCCCGACCCTCACGCCGGCTCCGACCACGCCGGTACCGACGCCGACCCCCGATCCGACGCCCCCTCCGGTCGCCGATGGGTTCACGGCCGAGGTTCTCGCCTGCCGTTCGATCAGCGGCTCGGAGTGCAACGACCGGCTCGACCGCATCCCGCCCAACGCGCCGACGTTCACGGCGCTGGTGCGGTTCACCGACGCGCGTGCCGGTGACGTCATCAACGTGACGCTGACCGGCCCGAACGGGAGCACGCCGGGTGGCGCGTATACCCTCCAGGGTGGGGGAAACGGCTACTACTACTCCACATTCCAGTCCCGCGGGCTGCCCGCCGGCGACTACATCCTGACCGCGACGCGCAACGGCGAGGAAGTCGCCACCGCGAGCCTGGCGCGTCGCGGGGGCTGAGGCGCTGCGTCAGCCCCCGCCCGAGGAATCGCTGCCGGCGCCGAGGCTTGCGATCGGGGACGCGCCGGACGCACGGCGCTTGGCCGCCAGCGCGCTGATCGCCTCGAGGACGCAGCGGTGGGCGGCAGCGGCCGTCACCTCGGCCTGGTCGAACGGGGGCGAGACCTCGACGACATCCATGCCCGCGAGCTCGACCGATCCCACGACCTGGCGCACGGCACGCAGCAGCTCCCGGGTCAGCATGCCTCCCGGCTCCGGCGTGCCCGTGCCCGGCGCCATGCCGGGATCGATGACGTCGATGTCCACGGAGAGGTAGATCAGCTCCGGGCCGTCGAGCGCCTGGGCGATGGCGTCGGCGATCACGGCCTCCGCGCCCCGTTCCTCGATCTCGGTCATCAGGTGCCAGCGCATGCCCTGCTCGCGCATCCAGTCCAGCGTCTCGGCGCCCGGCCAGTAGCCGCGCAGGCCGACCTGCACGAAGTTGCGCCCGGCCACGGCACCCGACTCGATGAGCCGGCGCATCGGCGCGCCATGCGAGCGGAGCGTGCCCCATGTGGAGTTCGCGGCGTCGGCGTGCGCGTCGAAGTGAACGATGCCCAGCCGGCGCGGTGCCACGTGGCGGGCAATCGCGGTTGCCGACGGGTAGGTGATCGAGTGGTCGCCGCCCAGCACGATCGGGATCGCCCCGGTGGCAGCGACCTCCGCCACCTTGCGCTCGATCACGGCGTGGCCGCGCTCGATGTTCATGGGCGTGACCGGCGCGTCACCGGCGTCCACCACGTTCAGCCAGTCGTACGGCTCGATGGCGAGCTGCAGCGAGTTGATGGCCCCCGAGTGATAGCTCGCCTGCCGGATGGCGCGCGGCCCGAACCGCGCCCCGGGGCGGTGGCTGACCGCATCGTCGAAGGGCGCCCCCACGATCGCCACATCGGGCCGGGCCGCGGCCAGCTCAGTCGCATCGGTGATCCACGGCAGCTTCTGGAAGCTCGGCAGACCGGAGTACGCGGGCAGGTTGAAGTCGTCGTAGGCGGTGTAGGGATCGCCGCCCGGCTCAGCCTCGTCATTGATGCTGCGCGTGAAGCGGTCTCGCTCGTCGGTCATGGCGCGGCTGCGCTCACCTCCGGCGGATCGGATCGGCGCCGTCGCGGTGCGGAGCAGGCCCATCCGGTGGCCGATCCTAGCACGCTACCATCAGCGCGACCGATGGACGACGATCCCACCTACACCGTCGATGAGGCCCGCGCGCTCCTGCCGCTGGTTCGTGGCTCCCTGCTCCAGCTGGCGATCGAGCGCCGTCGCGCCGACGATGCCCACGATGCCCTCCATCACCGGCTGCGGGGGACCGGCGGGAGCGGTGCGCAGCACGAGCGCCTGGAGGCGCTGAACTCGGAGCTGCGCGCGCGGGTGCGCGATCTGCTCGACCACCTCGAGTCGCTGGGCCTCGTGGTTCGTGATCTCGACGAGGGACTGGTCGACATTCCGACGCTGCGCGACGGGGAGCGGGCGTGGCTGTGCTGGCGACTGTCGGACCCCCAACTGGAGTTCTGGCACACGACCCGCGAGGGATTCAGCACGAGGCGTCCGCTATGAGCGAGGCCCCACAGGTCACGGTCATCGGCGATGCGCTGCTCGACACCGTGGCCCGCCCGACCGAGAGCATGCGACCCGACGAGGATGTGCCCGCGACGATCGTCGTCGCGCCCGGCGGCCAGGGAGCCAATGTGGCGGTCCGCCTGTCGCGTCGCGGGGTGGCGGTCCGCCTGGTGTGCGGCATCGGTGACGACGCGGCAGGTCGGCTTTTGCGCCAGGCACTGCGCAGCGAGGGGCTGAACCTCGACGTCGTCGCCGTGGCGGCGACCGGCAGCGTGGTCATCGTGCTCGACGCGTCGGGTGAGCGCACCATGCTCAGCCAGCGCGCACCATTCGGTTCGCCGCTCCTCGATCGTGGACTTCCGGACTCGCCATGGACCGTGGTCTCGGGCTATCTGTTTCTCGAGCCGGATCCGGTCCGGCTGGCGGACGCGGCAGCGGCCCTCGACGGCCGGGTCGCGGTCGTCGGTTGCGCCATCCCCGACGGCCAGCGCGATTCGTGGCGCCTCGCCCTCGAACGCGCCCATCCCGATCTGCTGGTCGTCAACCGCCAGGAGGCGAGCTGGCTCGCGCCGGTGGACCCGCTGGCGACGTGCGTCGTGGTCACCTCGATGGATTCCGTGACGGCGTCCACGCCATCCGGATCCGTCCGGGTCGCGGTGCATCCGATCGACGCGGCGACGGACACGACCGGGGCCGGTGATGCATTTGCGGCAGCCTTGGTCCATGGCCTGGTCGACCAGCGGTGGCCGCTGCCGTTGTCCGTGCTCGAGGCCGCGCTGAACGCCGCCGCGGAGGTGGCGAGCCAAGTGGCAGGGACTGCCGGCGCCCAGGGCCGCCTGGCCGGCGAGGCAGCGATGGTCAACGCCCAATGACGCCGCTCGGCCTGGATATCTCCGACGAGGTCCGCGCGGCGCTGGACGAGGGCCGACCGGTGGTGGCCCTCGAGTCGAGCCTGATCGCGCAGGGTCTGCCCGTTCCGCACAACCTCGAAACGGCGCTGGCCGCGGAGGCGGCGGTGCGAGAGGCAGGCGCGGTGCCGGCCACCACGGCCATCGACGCCGGCCGCATGGTGGTCGGCGCGGGACGCGACCTGCTCGAGCGCCTGGCGGATCCGGAGCGCGACGTGGTCAAGGCCGGATCGCGCGACCTCGGACCGCTGGTTGCCGCGCGGCGGCTGGCATCGACGACGGTGAGCGCCACGATGCGCCTGGCGCACATGAGCGGGATCGCCGTGTTCGCCACCGGGGGGATCGGTGGGGTCCACCGCGGCGCGACGACGACACTCGACATCTCCAGCGACCTCGATGAGCTGGCGGCCACGCCCGTCGCGGTCGTCTCGTGCGGGGCGAAGTCGATCCTCGACCTGCCGGCCACGATCGAGGCGCTCGAGACGCGTCGCGTGCCCGTCATCGGCTATGGCGTCGACGTTGTGCCGGCCTTCTACACGATCGACTCGGGGCTGCCGGTCGCCCACCGGGTGGACGGACCACGGGAAGCCGCAGAGGCGATCCGTGCCCACCGCGCGATCCCCGGGGCGGGCGGCATGCTCATCGTGCAGCCGCCGCCGGCCGACCTTGCCCTCGACCGCGCCGAGGTGGAGCGCTGGATCGATGAGGGCCTGCGCGAGGCGTCGTCGCGCGGGATCCGGGGCGGGGCCGTGACGCCGCACCTCCTGGGATATCTGGCGAGCGCCTCCGGTGGGCGGACCCTCGCGGTGAACATCGGCCTGATCGTCAACAACGCCGGGACGGCCGGAGCGATCGCCTCGGCCTTGACCTGAGACCGGGGGGCGGTATCCTCGGGCGGCCAGCCGGCAAGCCGAACGGAGGGACGCGCGCAGCCATGCGGATCTACGACGGGAGCCCGCGCCAGGACTGGGAGGAGGTGCTGCGCAGCATCGGGGCGTTCATCGACAGCCAGCGTCTCAAGGAGGTGTTGCTGCTCGAGCTCGAGGGCGGCTTCCTGCTCCAGGGCCTGGGCGTGGCAGCCGGATCGGCCGATTCGGACAGCTACGGGTCGATGGTCAAGCGCACGCACGAGCTGACCGACGAGCAGGTGGCGGAGATGATGGACGCCTCGATGGCCAGACGCGGCTCGGCCGATGCCGATCGTGCGCATCCCGACCTCGTCAACTACTACGAGCTCGCCATGCGCATCGTCGGAGCGTATGTCGATTCGGAGAAGGCCCACGACGTCTT
>JAGXHP010000087.1 GCA_024636135.1 Chloroflexota bacterium | reverse complement strand
GTCGCGGAAGTCATTGGTGGTTCCGGTCTTCAGCGTGGCGGGCCGGCGTCCCGCATCGGACTGGAGCTGGAAGCGCGGGCCCCACAGCGGGTTCGTCGCCGGATCGGTGTTGTCCGCCAGGATGTCGGTCACGAGGTGGGCGGAGGCTGCCGAGAGAACCTGCTCCGGATCGCTAGCGTCGGTCGCGTGGTCGTAGATGACGTTGCCGCGCGAGTCCTCGATGCGCTCGATGAGGTACGGCGGGTGGAACTCACCGCCGTTGGCGATGGCGCCGTACGCGCCGGCGAGGTCGAGCATGTGGACGCCGATCGTTCCGAGGGTGAGGGACGGAACCGCCACCTCGTCCTCCTGGCGCGGATCCCACTCGAGGCCGAGGCGCTCGGCGAGGGAAACCACGTTGTCGGTGCCGATGAGCTGCTGAGCCTTGACCACCGGGATGTTCAGCGAGTACTTCAGGGCGTCGCGCACGCGGACCGGCCCGCGCTCTCGCCCGTCGGCGTTCGGGACGCTGTAGCCGTCGACGATCTCGCCCTCGACGTCCATGAACATCGTGGACGGGCTGATCGCGCCGGTCTCGAATCCGGCGGCGTAGGTGATCGGCTTGAATGCCGAGCCGGACTGGCGGAAGGCCTGGCCGATGACGTCGAAGTTGGCCTGGTGCTCGGGCGTCGACTCGCCGAAGAAGCTGGCACTGCCGACGTAGGCGAGCACGGCACCGGTGCGGTAGTTGACGGTGACCAGGGCGTCGTTGTTGATATTCCGGCCCTGGAGCTGGCCGATCCAGGTCAGCGCCTGCTCCCCATACTTCGCGAGGAGCTCGTCGTCGCTCAGGCGATCCATGTCGTACGCGATCGCGGCCCATTTCTCGGCGCTCACCTGGTAGCCCTCGTAGTCCAGGGTGGTGACCACGCGGAGCCCGCCCGTGTCGAGCAGCTCCTCGCCATCGAGCAGCTGGCCGGCCTCACGCCGCACGGCGAACACGAAGTGCGGTGCCAGGTACGTGTTGTCGCGCGGGGCGGCCAGGGCGACCTCCTCGACGAGCGCCTGGTCGTACTCGTCCCGGGTGATGAAGTTCGACTCGAGCATCTGGTTCAGCACGAAGTCGCGCACCGTGATCGCCTGCGCCGTCTGCGGCACCACCCAGCGACTGACGCCGTCGCCGACCTGCTGCTCGACCGCCTCCGGCGTGGGATCGAGGCGCGACGGCGCGCGGACCAGCCCCGCGAGCATGGCCGCCTCGCTGATGGTCAGCTGCTGGTCGGGGGCATCCGACGTGAGGTCCTTGCCGTAATAGGCGTTCGCCGCCGCCCAGATTCCGTAGGCGTTGTTCCCGTAGTAGACCTGGTTGAGATACATCTCGATGATGCGCTGCTTGCCGTCGGTCCCCGGGTAGCGATCGTCGAGGCGCAGGGCCAGGATGGCCTCCTTGATCTTGCGCTCGACCTGGCGCTCCGGGTCGGCCATCAGCTCGGCGTCGAACAGGCGCATGCGTACGAGCTGCTGGCAGATCGTCGATGCGCCGGAGACCGTCTCCCCGGCCTGGAAGTTCTGGAGAACCGCGCGCACGATGCTGCGGAAGTCCACGCAGGGATTGGTCCAGAACGTCTGGTCCTCGGCCGCTACCTGTGCCTCGAGCATGACTTCCGGCATCTGCGCGAACGCGATCTCGCGCCGATCCTCGACCGCGAAGGTCGCCAGATCGCGTCCGTCCGCGGAGACCACCGTCGAGCCCTCGATCAGGTCGAAGTTCTCGATGTCCGCCACGTCGGGGAGGCCGCTGGTGAAGGATCCATAGACGCCGAGGATGACCGCGAAGAGCCCGATGGCGAGCAGGCCGAAGGTCCCGAGGATCAGGCGGGGCAGGGTCGGGGAGCCGGGTCGTCGCCGAGCGGGCCCGGTTCGGGGACCGCGACCCTGCGCGGGTCGCCGACCCGGCGGTGGTCGTTGGCTCATCGCGCCGCAGGGTAGCACGGCGGGCATCGGACCGCCCCGCGGCCGGCCGTGGCCGTGGCGCCCCGACCCGCTCTCTATACTCAGCCCCCGATGACGACGCAGGACGACCGCACCGCGGTCCTCGACGACCTGGCCTGGCGCCGGATGATCGCCGACCACACCGACCTCGACGAGCTGCGCGCCGCCATGGGCGGAGAACCGATCACGTACTACGGCGGGTTCGATCCCACGGCCCCCAGTCTCCACTTCGGGAACCTTGTGCTCCTCGTCACGATGCGCCGGCTCCAGCAGGCCGGTCATCGCCCGATCGGCCTGGTCGGTGGGGCAACGGGCCTGGTGGGGGATCCGGGTGGTCGCACCAGCGAGCGCACCCTGCAGGATCCGGAGGTCACCGCGGGCTGGGTCGAGCGCATCCGAACCCAGGTCGAGCGCTACGTGCACTTCGACGGCGCGAACGGTGCGCTGATCGTCAACAATCTCGATTGGACGGCGAACATGTCGGCCATCGACTGGCTGCGCGACGTCGGCAAGCACTTCAGCGTGAGCCGCATGCTCGCGAAGGAGTCGGTGAGCGCCCGCCTCGAGGCGGGGGGGATCAGCTACACCGAGTTCAGCTACCAGATCATGCAGTCGCTGGATTTCCTCGAGTTGTATCGGCGACACGGCTGCACCCTCCAACTCGGGGGCAGCGATCAGTGGGGAAATCTCACGGCCGGGGTCGACCTCATTCGACGCGTGGAGAGCGTCACGGCGCATGCCCTCGCCACGCCGCTGATCACGCGTCCGGATGGCGAGAAGTTCGGCAAGAGCACCGGCTCGACGCTGTGGCTCGATCCCGAGCTGACCTCGCCGTTCGCTTTCTACCAGTGGTTCCTCAACACCGACGACTCGGCGGTGGGGACCTACCTGCGGGTCTTCAGCTTCCGTCGCCATTCAGAGATCGAAGAGCTCGAGGCCGCGTCCGGCGGCCGGCCGGAGCAGCGAGAGGCGCAACGAGCACTGGCGACGGAGGTCACCGAGCTGGTGCACGGAGCCGATGCAACCCGCCGCGCCACGGAGGCATCAGCGGCGCTGTTCGGTGCCGGCGACGTCCGATCCCTCGACGAGGCCACGCTCAGCGCCGCGTTCGCCGACCTGCCGCGCGCCGAGCTCCCGTCGGAAGGACCGCTGCCGAGCGTCCTGGACCTGTTGGTCGCATCCGGACTGTCGGAGAGCCGAGGCGCGGCGCGGCGCGTGCTCGGGGACGGCGGTGCGTACATGAACAACGAGCGCGTCGCCGACCCTGCTGCCATGCCCGATCGCGCTGACCTGCTCGCGGGCCGCTGGCTGCTCTTGCGCCGGGGCAAGCGCTCGGTGGCCGTGGCCGAGGTGGCCCGCTGATGCGACTCGGATTCCTCACCGCCGCCCTGGCGTCCGGGTTCAGCGCGGCCGCCCTAGTGACGCTGGTGGTGTGGGTTGTATCGGTCGTGACCGGCGCGACGGCCCCATGGGAAGCGGCGCCGTTGCTCATCACGGCGGCGGCGGCCCTCGTGACGGTTGCCACGTACTTCGCCGAGGTGCTCGTCTACCGTCGAACCATGCTGCGCCAGCGTTCCCTCGGAGAGCCCTGGGCGTTCCGGGACTGAGTCAGCCGCCGAGCAGGTCGTCCAGCGTCGAGCGCGTCCACGCGTGGGCGGGCTCCGGGTATTCGAGCCCCACCGCGCCAGCGACCTCGCGCGCCACGACGCCGAAGGCTTTGAGGCTGTCGAGGATCGACCGTCGGAGGTCATCGCCGTCGTATCGCGCCTGGGAGGGACCGAGCGCGGCGACCGCGTCGGACGCGGCCCATTGCTCGAGGTATCGACCCTCGTAGAGGGTGTTGGCGTCGCCGTCGCTGCGGGCCTTGGCCTGCCACTCCAGGAAGCGAAGGAACGTCCGGCCCTGGAAGCCGTTCTGGCAGCTCACGGCGACCGCCAGCTCGCCGCGGCGGAGCTTCTTTGCGGTCCAGATGCAGTGGTAGAGGTAGTTCGCGACCTCGTTGTCGACCTCCTCCGGGGTCGGCGGCCATGCGGCGGCGGTGCGGAGTGCCATCGGGTCGGCGCTTGCGACGCGCGCCGCGAGATCCCGGAACCGCTCGTCCTTGTCGACCAGGAGCCGGTAGCCGCGGGCTAGGACGGGCAGCGTGGTGTCGGCCGCGACGATCTCGTCGATCCGTTCCACCGGGACGGGGACGAGGTCCACGTCGGTGCCATCGGAGAACATCACGCGCCGCTCCCTGATCCCGTTGAGGCCGGTGACCTCGGTGAAGGTCATCACGACGTCCCCGAGCTCGCTCACCCAGTCGCCGGTGTCGATCCAGCGCGCGAGATCCGTGGTGAACGCGACGAGGTCAGTGTCGGACCACTCGTCGGCGGGACGCTCGGTCCGCGCCCGTGAGCCGAGCAGGATCAGCCCCCGGACCGTCTCCTCCCGCTCAGCCCACGCGGTGAATGCCGCGAGCGCGTCGGTTGCGGTCAGTGCGCGCGCTCCGGCCCGTGCCCGTTCCGGGCGGCGTCGGCCACGACCCGATCGGCGATGGTGTGCGGCACCTCGGCGTAGTGGTCGATCTTCCAGCTGAACCGACCCCGTCCCTGGGTGATCGAGCGCAGCTCGGTGGCGTAGTGGAACATCTCGGCCTGCGGAACCTGCGCCTTGAGATGCTGCATGCCCTCGATCGAGTCCATCCCGAGGACGTGGCCGCGCTTCGAGGTGATCTGCCCCATCACGTCGCCCATGTACTCGTCGGGAACGACCACGTCGACCTCAAGAATCGGCTCCAGCAGCGCCGGTGACGCCGCGTCGAACGCCTTCTTCAACGCCTGTGACGCGGCCACCTTGAAGGCCATCTCCGAGCTGTCGACCGTGTGGTACGAGCCGTCGACCAGCGTCGCCTGGAGATCGACGACCGGGTAGCCGGCCAGGACTCCTTCCGCCATCGCCTCGCGCAGGCCCTTCTCGACGGCCGGGATGTACTGCTTCGGCACCACGCCGCCGACGATCCGGTCGCCGAACTGGAACCCTGTCCCCATCTCCGCGGGGGCGAACTCGATCACGACGTGGCCGTATTGGCCATGGCCGCCGGTCTGGCGCTTGTACCTGTTGTCGATGCGCGCCGCCTGCCGGATCGTCTCGCGGTAGGGGACCCGTGGCGTCGCGGTCGTCACCGCCGCACCGAACTTGCGCTTCAGCCGATCCACGATGACGTCGACGTGCGCGTCGCCCATGGCCGTCAGGATCGTCTCGCCCGTGCCGTCCTCGCGACGGATGGCGACGCATGGCTCCTCTTCGGTGAGCCGATGGAGGGCCTGGCCGAGCTTGTCGAGATCCGCCTTCGACTCGGGCTCGATCGCGACCTGCAGAGACGGCGCGGGGAACTGCAGTGGAGTCAGTGTCACGGCATGCGCCTTGTCCGCGACGAGCGTGTCCCCGGCGCCCGTGGACGTGAGCTTGGCCACCGCGGCGATGTCGCCGGGGCCGACCCGTGCCAGGTTGTCGGTCTCCTTGCCCTGGACGGCCAGCAGGTTGCCGACGCGCTCTTCCTCCTTGCGGCTCGCGTTGTAGACGTGCCCCTGGCCGCTCAGCGATCCGGAGATCACCCGGAAGTAGGTGAGGCGACCGACGAACGGGTCGGCCGTGGCCTTGAAGACCTGCGCCACGAAAGGCCCGTCGGGGTCCGGAGTGATCTCCTTGCCGTCCGTCGTCGTCCGGGTGCCGACCTCCGCTGGCGAGGGCACGTGCTTGGCGATCATCGTGATGAGCTCGCGCACGCCGATGTTCGCGGTTGCCGAGCCGACGAAGACCGGGACCACCGAGCCCTCGCGGGTGCCCTTGTGGAGCGCCGCCTCGATCTCCGCATCGGTGAAGGCCTCGCCCTCGAGGTACTTCTCCATCAGGTCGTCACTGGCCTCGGCGGCCGCCTCGACCAGCGCATCTCGTCTCGAGTGCTCGATCCCCTCGAGCTCGGGTGGGATCGGCACCTCCTTCGGCACGCCACCCTCGTAGACGTTCGCGTGCTCCTCGATCACGTCGACGTAGCCGCGGAACGACTCGGCTGCGCCGATCGGCAGATAGACCGGTGCGATCTTCGGACCGAATCGCGCCTTGAGCGCCTCGAGGGTCGCGTCGTAGTTGGCGTTCTCACGGTCCATCTTGTTGATGAAGACCATGCGCGGCAGGCCGCGCGCGTCGGCGAGGCGCCAGACCTCCTCCGTCCCGACCTCGACACCGGCCGATGCGTCGATCACCACGATCACGGCGTCGACCGCCGCGAGCGCCTCCACGACATCGGCCTGGAAGTCGGCGTAACCCGGCGTGTCGACGATGGTGATGCGCACGCCGTCGTGCTCGAGAGAGGCGACGGACAGGTTCACGCTCTGACCGCGCTTGTGCTCGTCCGGATCCCAGTCAAGCACCGTGGTCCCCGATTCGACGTTCCCGAGGCGAGGGATCGCGCCGGCATCGAACAGCATCGCCTCGGCGAGACTCGTCTTGCCGGCGCCACCGTGGGACACGAGGGCGACGTTCCGGATCTTCTCGGGGGTGGTCGGCTTCATCGGTGCTCCTTGCGCGTGCGGTGCCGGAGTCGCCGAGGCCGATGGGGTCCGCCTCGGGCGGTCGGAGGCCGGAAATGGATCGCCAGTATACGAGCCTGCGATCCCCGCGGACCCACCCGCCGATGCCGGTGACCCCGCGGACTGGCAGGCTTCATGCGCCAGAATGGAGCCGATGGACCGCCTTCCGATCGCGCACGTCGACTACGTGACCGATCCGACCGACTCCCCGAATCCGGTCGGGTTCCTCCTCGACACGCTCGGTGAGCCGGGGAACCTCGCCGTCATCGCGGTCGGTGCCCTGGTGCTCGGGGCGATCCTGCTGGCCTGGGCGCGCTGGCGGCCCGGTGAGGCGGCACGCGGCCGGTTCATCGAGCGAGCCGATGGCTACCGCGAGTACCTGCCATGGATCGTGCGGCTGTCGGCGGGGCTCGTCCTCATCGGCTCGGGGCTGTCCCGTGTGCGCTTCCTGCCGACGGACGAGGCGGGCACGCTCTTCGCGCTGCTCCTGACCGGTACCGGCTTCCTTTTGCTGGTTGGCCTCGCGGTCCGCCCGGCCGCGCTGGTCGCGTTGGGGGCGTATCTCGTGACGTTCATCGGCCGGCCCGAGCTCGTCATGATGCTCGACGTCGCCGGTGCGCTGGCCGTTGCCGCGGTCCTGGGACCGGGCCGTCCGAGCCTGGACGACCTGTTGCGGGCCGCCTTCCCGCGGGGACCGGGCGGACGGGCGGCAACCGAGAACCTTGCCCAGGGCCGCTACGACGACCTCGTGCCGCTTCTCGTGCGGCTCGGACTCGGGGGTGCGTTCCTCGCATCGGGCATCGCGGACAAGCTCCTCGTCTACGACCAGGCGCTGGCGGCGGTCGACCGCTACGACCTGACCTCCGTGATCCCGGCGTCGCCCGAACTTTGGGTGGTCGGGGCGGCCCTGGTGGAGACGTCGCTCGGGATCGCCATCGTTGCCGGAGCATTCACGCGACTCGGGGCTGTGGTCGGGTTTGCCGTCCTGACCCTGGCCATGTTCGCCCTGCCCGATGACCCGGTCGTCGCGCACGTCTCGCTGTTCGGGCTGTCGTCCGCGCTCGTCATCCTCGGCGGCGGACGGTGGAGCCTCGACCACGCGCTGCTCGGCAGGATCGGGGCGCGCATCCGGTCGACCTAGCGGCCCGCGCAGACAGATCCGCACCGGCGGCTTTTCAAGGTTCGTTTGGTAGAATCTGCCCTCCCGAAGAGCCATGGAGCCGCGACCTGCGCGGCAGGAGGTCCGATGTCCGGCCACAGCAAGTGGTCCACGATCAAGCGGCAGAAGGGCGCGAACGACGCCAAGCGCGGCGCGCTCTTCACGAAGCTGGCCCGCGAGATCATCACCGCTGCGCGTCAGGGCGGGGGAGACCTCGAGGCCAACTACCGGCTGCGGATGGCCGTCGACAAGGCAAAGGCGAACTCCATGCCAGCCGACAACATCAAGCGCGCCATCGAGAAGGCGACCGGCAGCGGAGCCGATGCGGAGCAGTTCGAGGAGATCACCTACGAGGGCATCGGGCCGGCCAGCGTGGCCGTGATCATCGCGGCGATGACGGACAACCGGAACCGCACGGCGTCCGAGGTCCGCAGCGTGTTCAACAAGCACGGCGGGACCCTGTCGACGGTGGCGTGGCAGTTCGAGCAGCGGGGGATCATCAGCCTGCCGCTCAACGGCCGCGATCCCGATGAGCTGACGCTGGCCGCGATCGACGCCGGCGCCGCCGACGTCGGTGCGCCCGACGGGGGTTCCATCATCATCACCACCGAGCCGGGCGAGCTCGAGGCCGTGCGCCGCTCGCTTGCCGATGCGGGATTCGAGGCCGAGTCCGCCGAGCTCTCGATGGAACCGACGACGACCGTCGATGTGAGCGATGCGCGTACCGCCCGCCAGGTGCTCCAGTTCATGGAGCGGCTCGAGGACCTCGACGACGTGCAGAACGTCTACGCCAACTTCGACATCCCCGGCGACCTGATGGAGGAGCTCCAGGCCGAGGTGGTCTAGGGGGTTCGGGCAGGTCAGCCGGCGGTCCCGGTTCGGCGGCGCCGACCAGGGGCGGGCGGCCCCGACGCCGCGGACGGACCGGTCGCGGCGCCGAGGTACCCGCTCAGCAATGCCCCGACATCCGGCACGGTCTCGTGCCGGAGCCGGTAGCGCTTGTCGTTCACACCGACCGCGACGAGCCCGGCCGATCGCAGGACGATCATGTGGTGGTGCATCGTGGTCTTGGCGACCCCGAAGGCGTCTGCCAGCTCCATCAGGGTCTTCTCGCCGTCGGCAAGGCTACGGAGGATTCGAAGGCGCTTGTCGTCACCGAGCGCCTTCGAGAGTCTGACAAGCCGCTGAGGCGGCGTGTCGACCTCGGCGGATACGCTCTCGTCGGCCACCGGGTAGATGATGACGAGAACCTCGCCGACCTCGAGATGGGACACGAGTGGCCGCAGCACGAAGCTCGGGACCATGACGACCCGATCACAGCCCGGGCGCGGCGCGAATTCGACGCCATTCGTCGCGACCGTCACGAACTCGTCGTCGGGCAGGGAGCGCAGCAGATCCCGCTTGGCTTCCGCGTCTCGTTCGAGGATCGGCAGGATGGTGAGCGCCTCTTGCTTGAACACGCGCTCGGCCCATTCCCCGAGCACGGCGACCAGCTCGTCCTTGTAGGCCTGTGGCTCGACGCTCAGGACGTTGCGGAGAAACTCGGTCCACGGCTCCCAGTCCGGGTGCGACGTTCTGAGGAACTCGTCGCTGGCAGCCTTGTCGCCCGCCACGGCGGCGCGAATGACGTCGGGAGGGGTCATGCGCCGAACGTCCCGCGCGTAGAACTGCACGAGGTGGAGCAGGATCTCTTCCGGGTCGGTGGCTCGCAGGTGCTCGAGGAAGGCAGGAATGTCACGAGGCGCGGGGGTGTCGTAGGCGAGCCCAATCAGATGGATGAACGTGTCAGAGTCCGAGTGGGAGACCTGGCGGATGCGGCCCAGGAGCTCGTCCCCGGCACGAGCGCGAATCTCGGCGATCCATTCCATGCCGACCTCGTAGGTGTCGGCCTCGCTCTCGTCGAACGCGGTCATCAGCGAGTTCAGCAGCTCGTAGGCGGGTGAGACCTCGATGCCGATGCCGGGCTGGGCGCCGGGGCGACGGGTGGGGGCCATGGAGCGAACCTCTGGCGAGTGCGGTCAGGCGTGGTGGGGAATCGTGGAATGGTGGCGGTGCGTCTCGGCGCGCTCACCGCTCAGCCGGCTGCCCGCGGCGATGAGGACGTGACCCAGGCGGACACGCCACACCGCGTGCGCCGGCTGGCCGGCGACGCGGGTGGGTGAGAGTCGGTTCTGGCGATCCCTGACGAGGGAGTCGAGGACGCCAGGGTCCGGCGGAAGCATCATTGTTCGAGTACCGTCCCTTCGTCCGATGTGTACCTACTATCCGAAACGTTTCGGATGTTGGCGCAGCGTACGAAAGATCTGATCGCCTGTCAAGCCCATGACGAAATGTTTCGAATGGATAGGCATGGGCGGTGAAGAGCCGTCGGAACCGGAGTGTCGACGGCGAGATGGCTACCATGCGGTGGTGATCACGCTCGGCATCGATCCCGGCACGGCGATCTGCGGCTTCGGCGTCGTCGAGCTGCGGGGAGGAACCGTGAGGCTCGTGGATGCCGGTTGCATCCGAACTCCTGCAGCCCTCGGCGATGCCGAGCGGCTCCAGCAGCTTCACGCGGCCCTGCAGTCGCTCGTTGCAGAGCACCGGCCGAGTCGCATCGGCATTGAACGGCTCTTCTTCCAGCGCAATGTGCAGACCGCGATGGCCGTCGGTCAGGCCCGAGGCGTCGCGCTGCTTGCCGCGGCCGAGGCCCAGGTGCCGATCGATGAGCCGACGCCGAACGAGGTGAAGCAGACCGTGTGCGGCAACGGATCGGCGGACAAGCTGCAGGTTGCGGCGATGGTGGAGCGACTGCTCGGCGTCTCGCTTGCCGGCGTGGCCGACGATGCGACCGATGCCCTCGCCATTGCCATCGGCTGCGCGTATCGGGCGGCCGCCGAACCGAAGGCGGTGATCGGGTGATCGGCTCGGTGCGGGGCATCGTCACACTGATGGGCCAGGATCACGTGCTGGTCGAGGTGAATGGGATCGGATATCGGGTCGTGGCCGGGCCAGCGCTGCTCGCGAAGCTCCGGGTGGGCAGCGAGGCGTTCGTCTTCACCCACCACCTCGTCCGCGAGGACCAGCAGTCGCTCTTCGGATTCGCCACGACCGAGGAGCTGGCGTTCTTCGAGTTGCTGATGACGGTCTCGCAGGTCGGGCCACGACTGGCACTGGCCATCACCACGGCGCACCCCGTGACCCGGCTCCAGCTGGCGATCGTCGGCGACGACGTGGACGTGTTCACCAGCGTATCGGGCGTCGGGCGCAAGACGGCCCAGCGGATCATCCT
>JAGXHP010000086.1 GCA_024636135.1 Chloroflexota bacterium | reverse complement strand
TCCTCGCGCTTGAGCCACACGCCCACGCCCTGCCCGCCTCGGTCCGCGAGCGCTGCCGCCGGGATGGGGAACAGCGGCGTCGGACGTCCGACGAAGTCACGGTGCAGGCCCTCGAGCTCCGAACGGTATCGCGGGTCGGCACGCGCCTCGCTCCATGCAGCCTCGAGGTCGTCGAGCGCGGGGATCAGCGTCTCGGGCACGAATCGACCGCCGAAGCGGCCGAAGCGGCCCGACGCGTCGACCCGATCGGCACCGGTGGGATCCCGCCGAGCGTTGTGCACGAATGCGCGGATGCGTCGCGGGTCGGACGTCCGGGCGCGCTCGAGGCCACTCGCCGCATCCACGAGGGCCGGCCGCGAGGCTTTCACGGCACGCGCCACGTTGCCCGGCGTCAGACCGCCGGCGACCCCGGCCGGGACGATCCGATTCAGGCGCCGTGCCAGGTCGAGCGGCGCTCCGGATCCCGTTCCCCCGCCCTGCTCGTGCGGTGCACCCTCGAGCAGGAGGTGAGTTGCTCCCGCCGCGATCCATGCCTCGGCCGCGAGAAGTGCGGAACGAACCGAGTCGGGCCGATGAATCACGCCGATGACGGTCTCGAGCGACTCCGCCAGCTCCGCGGTCCACGGGGGCGGTGTGGGAAAGCCGGCCAGCTGGATCCCGG
Organism: Chloroflexota bacterium; assembly: GCA_024636135.1. GTDB lineage: Bacteria > Chloroflexota > Limnocylindria > QHBO01 > QHBO01 > JACDBZ01. Next base: position 15,268 of record JAGXHP010000086.1, on the reverse strand, counting down.
TCGACCCGGTCACCCGCACGGCTTCCGCGACGTCGTCCCGATCCGGCGCGCGGAAGACGAGGACCGGGCGCACGTGCTTCACGCCGCGCAGGAGCTCGGCCGCGCGGTCGACGTCGACGGATCGCGTCGACCGCTGATCCAGGACGATCCCAACGAGATCCGCATCGGCCTCCACCGCGGCGCGGATCGACGCCGCATTCCGCGTGCCGCACGCCTTGACCGCCGGCCGCGTCGGAAACGGCAGGGCCGGCGAGCCGGTCCGCGCGGGCGCGGCACGGACCAACCGAGCCGCCGCGTCGGCGGGGTTGTCGCTGCGCAACAGGCTGGTGCCGACCAGGACGGCCGCCGCACCGCACTCGGCGACGCGTGCCACGTCCCTGGCATCGGCGATGCCGCTCTCGGCCACGACGGTGGCACCGGCATCGGCGGCGCGACGCAGCAACGGCAGGGCCGCCTCGAGGTCGACCTCGAGCGTGACGAGGTTGCGGGCATTGACGCCGATCAGCGTGGCATCGGCCTCCAGCGCCCGGTCGAGCTCCTCGGCGTCGTGGACCTCGACCAGCGCGTCGAGCCCGGCACGTCCGGCCTCGAGCACGAGGTCCCGCAGCTGGTCGTCGTCGAGCGCGCGGACGATGAGCAGGACGGCATCGGCGCCGAGATGGCGCGCCTGCCAGATCCCGAACCGATCGACGACGAAGTCCTTGCGCAGCACCGGGATGCCGACGCGCGCCGCCTCGACGAGATCGTCGTCGCTGCCGCCGAAGCGGCTGGGCTCGGTGAGGATCGAGAGCGCGGTGGCGCCGGCGGCAGCATACCCGCGCGCCAGCGCACCGACCGAGGCGGTGCCCTCGGCGAGCCCGAGCCGACCGGCGGACGGTGACGACCGCTTGGCCTCGGCGATCAGCGAGACGCGGTCCGCCGATCGCAGTGCGGCTTCGAATCGACGGGCAGCCGGCATGCGTCCGACTTCGCGCCGCAGCTCGGCCAGCGGCGTGACCCGCGCATCGGCCCGCGAACGCCGGCGCGCCGCCGCCAGGAGGTCATCCAGCACGGTTGTTGGCATCGGCTTTCAGGCGTCCTTGAACTGGGCCGAGAGGTCGACCACGGTGGCGGCGGCGCCGGAGTCGATCGCCTCCGCGGCGATGCCGATTCCCTCGGCCACGTCGCTCGCGCGGCCGGCCACGAAGAGCGCGGCACCGGCGTTCAGCAGGACGACGTCGCGCGCCGCACCCGGCTCACCGCCGAGCACACTGAGCGCGATGGCGCTGTTGAGCTGCGCGTCGCCGCCGGCAAACGCGCTGCGCGGGGCGCGCGTCAATCCGAGCTCGGCGGGGTCGATCGTCAGCTCGCCGACCATCCGACCCTCGACCAGCATGGCGCGGTTCGGAGCGGCCAGCGACAGCTCGTCGAGGCCATCTCCCGAGTGCACGACCAGCGCCCGATCCGTGTCGAGCCGCGCCAGCGCGCCGGCCATCAGCGGGAGCAGGCGCTCGTCGGCCACGCCGAGGAGCTGCCGGCGAACGCCGGCCGGGGAGCTGATCGGCCCCAGGAGGTTGAAGGCCGTGCGGATCGGCAGCTCGCGGCGGATCGGCGCCGCGTGCTTCATGGCGGGGTGGTACGAGGGCGCGAAGATGAAGCCGAAGCCCGTCTCGCGGATGCGGGTCGCGACGGCCTCGGGTCCGGGGTCGAGCGCGATTCCGAGGGCTTCGATCACGTCGGCCGAGCCGCATCGGCTGGTGACCGCGCGATTCCCGTGCTTGGCGACGGGCACACCCGCGCCGGCAACGACGAATGCCGCCAGAGTCGAGATGTTGAACGTTCCCGCGCCGTCGGCGCCGGTTCCGCACAGATCAACCGCGCCGTCCGGGGCCGCGACCCGCACCGCCCGCGTACGCATGACGCGCGCGAAGGCGGCCAGCTCCTCGGGCGTCTCCCCGCGCACGCGAAGCATCGCGAGCAGCGCGGCGACCTGGGTTGCGGGGGCCGAGCCGTCCATGAGCTCGTCCATCGCAGCCTCGGCCAGTGGTGCGGGGAGCACCGCACCCGCCGCGACCAGCTCCACCGCGGCGCCGACGGCCGGGCGGGTTGCCGCAGGATCGGGATTCGGTGACGACATCGGGTCCTTCCAGTCTCGAACGAACACAAACGCCTCCATCTCGAGAGACGGAGGCGTCGGTCCGCGGTGCCACACTCGTTCGGACCGCCGGGTCCGCACTTGTCGACCCGGCTAACGCGGGGTCGGTTCGTCGCCGCTAGGCGCCCTGCATGAGCGCGTCGAGGCGAGGCTCGCGGGCCCATTCGCCGATGCGGTCCACGCCGGCTCCCACTGTCCCGGCTCGCTCCGTCTGGCCGCCATCATCGGGTACTTGTCCCGGTCGATGCCGTTCTTCGGTTGGGATCGGCATGCTACGGGCGCGTGCGGCGACGGTCAACCGAGGAACGGGCTCACGGCCAGGTACGACCCGAGCACGAGCAGCCCGCCGACCGCACCGTACACGGCGACGCGCAGGCTGCGTGGCATGCCGCCCGACAGCCGATCGCCACTCGGGCTGCGCCACATGCCACCCATCGTCTCGACGCCGGTCGGCGGCAGGAGGAAGCCGAGGATGGCTCCCACGGCCAGCCCACCGAGGTGACCGGTCAGGCTGATGCCGGGCACCAGGAAGGTGAACACAAGCAGGAACACGAGATACGTGCCGATGCCGGCCATCATCGAGCGCGACTCGCGACCGATCACGGCGTGGTGGCGCCGGGAGACGACGAACAGCAACCCGATGAGCCCGAAGATCGCGCCCGACGCCCCCGCGGCAAACTGCTGCGGCTCCACGAGAATGGTCAGGACGCTCCCGCCGGCCGCGCACAGCAGGTAGATGGCTCCAAACTCGATCCGGCCGTACATCCGCTCGGCGATCGGGCCGTAGAGATAGAGCACGTACATGTTGAAGGCCAGGTGGATCGGCCCGAGGTGGAAGAAGGCGCTGGTGATGATCCGCCACCACTCACCGCGCGCGACGAAGCGTCCGTTGATCAGGTTTTCCTGTCCCAGCGGCCCCGGCTGGCCGCCCAGGAACCCACCGCTCAGGGTGGCGCCCCCACTCAGGATGGCGTCGATGCCGAACAACGCCACGCAGATGCCGATGATGGCGTAGGTGACGATCGGGAGATACGTGGCGTACGCCCCGCGAGCCTTGTTGAACTGACGACGCGCGGCGAAGTCATGCCCGGTCTCCTTGAGCAGCCAGGCGATCCGGTTGGCGATTGCGCCGCGCTCAGCCGCCGGCGCCCGACGATCGGCCTCGCGGTATGCGGTGATCGCTTCTTCCAGCTGGCCGTCACGCACGTTCTGCTCGGCCACGCTTCGGTAGCCGAGCCACGCGTTGGCGCCGCCGGCCTCCGCCGCCGACTTCCAGGCCACGAGCGCCCCGGCCTCGTCATCGAGCCGATAGCGCGCGGTGCCGACGATCATCCACGCCTCGCCCGCCTGGTCGCGATCGGGAGCGCGGGTGAGGGTTTCCACGCGACGTGCCGCCGCCTCGAGCTCGCCGGCGTCCAGGAGCTCCTGGGCGTCGCGGAGCGTCGTCGATGCATCGTTCATGAGCTGCCGATTATGCGACAGATGCGGACGACCGCCGAGAATTGGCACCTCGGCGGTCGTCTGCACAACCCCCTGGCAGGGGTGCCCCGGACGAGCCGGGTGCAGGATTGGCGCTACTTGCTGCGGTGAAGGAACTCGAGCACGTCGTCATAGCGGAAGCGACGGTCGCCACGCTTGCAGACGCGGAAGAACGGGAGCTCGCCGCGATCGCCGAGGCGCTTCACGGTGTTCACGTGCAGGTGCAGCATCTCGGCGACCTCGGCCGCGGTGAGAAGCTTGCCGACCTCGTTCGTCATCATCGGTGGTGGTCATCCTTCGTGTTGGGCACGGCAACGGGCCGGTTCGCACCGGGCAGGTGCGGTGGGTTCGGCTCGTGGTCGGATAGTAAGGTTGCGGTGATCACGAACCATCCGGTACGTTCGATCATGCTGAGGAGTACTTCCGTTCATGCCCCCTGACAATTCGCCTCCGGCCGAGGTGCGCGCGTTGGTCGAGCAGCGCGCGGCTGCGCGCGAGGCCCGGGACTGGGGCCGAGCCGACGATCTGCGTGACGAGATCGCAGCCCGCGGTTGGGAAGTACAGGATGGGTCGGGCCGCTCGAAATTGCGGCCGCTGCTGCCGCCCGAGCCGGTCGCGACCGGCTATGCCGAGCCGGACGACCTGGCATCGATCCTCGGCGAGCCCGCCGAGGTCCGCGCATCCATCCAGGTCGTCGCGGAGGACCACGCCGACGATCTGCGCCGCCTGCTGGCCGGACTGCATGCTCACGCGCCGGCCGTGGACCACGAGCTGGTCGTGGTGGCGAATGACCCGAGCTTCTCGCTTGCCGAGGTCGTTGCCGACGACTCCCCCGCCACGGTCCTGCGCACCAGCCGGCGGCTCGGCTGGGCGGACGCCCGGAACCTGGGCCTGCGACGGTCCCGTGGCTCCATCACGGTCCTGCTCGACACGTCGATCGAGCCGGTCGGCGACTTTGTCACTCCCCTGCTGGCCGCCTTCGAGGACCCCGGCGTCGGGCTCGCCGGAGGCTGGGGCGTGACCAGTGGCGACGGCCGGCAGTTCGAGGACGCCCCGCCGGGAGAGGTGGACGCCGTCGAGGGCTACTGCCTGGCGGTGCGGCGTGAGGCGTTGCGGGCGGTCGCGGGATTCGACCGGCGCTTCCGGTTCTATCGGAATGCGGACCTCGACTTCAGCTTTGCTTTGCGAGACGCAGGGTGGCGGGCCATGCGCGTCCCCGACCTTCCGCTCGTCCAACACGAGCATCGCGGATACACGGCCCTGCCCGAGGCCGAGCGCGACCGGTTGAGCAAGCGCAACTTCTATCGGTTCCTCGACCACTGGGGCGATCGCCGGGACCTGCTCCTGCACAGGGACGATGCGTGACGGCGCACCGCGTGGTCGTCCGGCCCTGGCTTCGCGTCCTCGGCTCGCTCGTCGTGAAGGATTGGCTCGCGATCACGATCGGCAGCCGCATCTATGCCTGGCGGCCGTTGACCGGCGTGGAGCTCGAGCACGAGCTCCAGCACGTTCGGCAGTGGGCGCGGCACGGGTGGGCGTTCCCGCTGGTCTACCTCGCGGACTCGTGGAGCGCGCGTCGCAAGGGCAAGCGCTGGTACCACGACAACCGATTCGAGCAGGAGGCACGCGAGGTGGCCTCCCGCCGTACGCACACGACCTAGTCGCGGTATCCCTCGAGGCAGATGCAGCCGTCCGGCCCGACGACCGCCGCGTGCCGCGTGCCGGCCGGCAGGACGAACCCGTGCCCCGCGGTCAGCTCGTACGGCCGCTCGTCCGATCCGATCAAGAACGTGATCGATCCTGCGGCGCAGACCAGGAGCTTGGTGCTGCCGTGCTCGTGCGCGCCGTAGCGGTCGCCCGGTCCGTTGCTCCACGCCCGCGGCTCGACACCGGCAGCACGCAGCCGCTCTTCGGCCGCGGCAGTGCCGGGCTCCCCCTCGCGTCCGTCGCGCAGCAGCTCCGGCCCGAGGCTCACTCGAACAGGAGTGCGCCGCGCTGGGTCAGGACGTCACCGTCGACCCGGGTCACGCTCACCAGCCGGTCGAGCGGCAGCAGCCAGGGCTGGATCTCCGTGGCGTACATGCCGTCCGGGTCGCCCGCCTCGATCATCGGGCCGAGCGCCGTCTCGACCGCCTGGCGCACGCCGCTGAGATCGAGCCATGCCACGCCGGCGTTCTCGCTGCCGCCGAACTCGGCGATCGCCTCGCTGTAGCGAGGCTGAGCCGCGAGCGCGTCGGCGGCGTCGAGGGCCAGGACCCGGCGCACGAACGCGTCGCCGATGCCGATCACGGCTCGGTCATCGGTCAGCGCGTACTCGACCACCAGGCCGCCGAAGCTCGGCAGGCCCATCCCCATGTCGGGGGCGGCGTTCGGGTCGGTCCAGGTGATGGTCGTGACCGTCACCCCGTCGACCTCCTCCTCATCGACCGTCAGGCCGCTGCCGGGATCCAGCGCGCCCAGGCCGGCGAACGAGCCGAGCTGGTTCAGGCGCCGCTCGGCGGCATCCCGATCGTTCGGAACGAGGAGCATGCCCCCATACGGCTCTCCGTTCGTGGCGCCGATCACGATCGCGCCGTCGTCGATCCAGCTCACCAGCTCCTCGAGGTCGGCGCCGAGGGCCGCCTCGAGGGTTCGGATCTGCTCCTCGCCCTCCGGCACGCTGGCCATGGCCTCCTTCATCGGCTCGATCACGGCGGTGAACGACGCGCCGAGGTTGCCCGCGTCGCTGTAGTAGAGGACGTCGGACGGGACCTCGTCGGCCAGCCCGCGGGTGGCGTTCTCCACCGCGAGCGGCCCGGTTGGCGCGTCGGTCGCGGCATCGAGGTTCATGCGACCGGCGGAGGCTGAGATCGCCATGGCGCCGCGCAGCGACTGGTGCTCCATCAGGGAGCCGAAGGCATCGGCCATGGCAGGCGATGCGGACGCGGACGCGGCCATGGCCTCGGCCATGACGTCGGTCAGGTCGTACGTCGCGAACAGCAGCCAGTCGTTGGGAAGCTGATCAGTCAGGCGGGTCATCTCCGCCATCTCGGCGACCGAGCCGGTGCCGTCGGCGTGGGTGTCGAGCGCGGTCTGGATGGCCTGGGCATCGGACCCCAGGATGAGCTGGTCATCGGTGAGGGCATAGGCACCGACGTCTGAGCCCTCCATCACATGGATCGTCACGCCCTGGTGGTCGACCGTCGTGAATGTCGGGAGCTCGCCCTCGGCGGCGGCGATCATGCGATCGATCGCGTCCCGGGCGGCAGTTGCATCGGTGACGCCCAACATCACGATCATCGGCGGAACCTCCGGCATGGCCATCGGGTCGGCCGGGGCCTCCATGGCGGCGAGCGGGAGCTCGGTCACCGTGAAGGCCAGTCGTCCGTCGAACCACGGCGCCACGTCGTCGGTCCAGCTGAAGCCCGCGCCCTCGTCGCTGAGCATCGCGTCGATCTGTTCCACGGCCTGGTCGTACAGGGGCCGATCGAGGTCGATCTCCTCGCTCTCCGGGAACCGTCCCAGGATGTCTCGCAGCCCGGCGTCCTGGTCTTCCGATGGCTGGACGCGCATCTCGACGTAGAACGGGGCATCGGCCGGGACATAGGCCGCGCCCGAGCCGACTGCGGCCGCTCGATTCGTCAGCAGCACGCTTCCGGCGACGAGGCCGATTCCGACAGCCAGGATGGCGACGATGCCGATGACGATGATGCGCCCGTTCGGCGTGCGGGCAGCGGTCTGGGCGGACGCGGACACGATCAGGAAACTCCCCTTGCATCCGGCTCTCGGCGGCCGGAGTCAGGTCCCAGCCTACGCTGACGCTCGCGACCTCGCACCGGGACCATCCGGTCAGATGCGACTACCACCCGCTCCGTTGCTGATGCGCTGGGCCAGGTAGACGGGCACGGTCGAGACGAGGATGAGCACGAAGGCAACCACGTTGACCACCGGGAGCTCGGTCGGACGCTGGATTGCGGCGAAGATCCACATCGGGATGGTCTGGGTTCCCGGGCCGGCGGTGAAGTTCGTGACGATGATCTCGTCGAAGCTCAGCGCGAACGCCAGCAGGCCACCGGACAGCAGGGCGGTGCCCATCCCCGGCAGCGTGACGCGGCGGAACGTGGTCCACGTGTCGGCGCCGAGGTCGGCGGACGCCTCCTCGGGCGTGCGCGGCAGGCGCCGCAGGCGCGCGATGACATTGTTGTAGGCGATGACCACGCAGAACGTGGCGTGGCCGACGATGATCGTGCCCAGGCCGAAGCTGATCCCCGCCGTCTGGAACGTGGTCCGCAGTGCGATGCCGGTGACGACGCCCGGCAGCGCGATCGGCAGCACGAACAGGAACGAGACCGTGTGGCGGCCGAAGAATGCAAAGCGCTGAACCGCCAGCGCAGCGGCCGTGCCGAGCACGAGCGCCACGCTCGTGGCCCCGATGCCCGCCAGCAGCGAGTTCCCGAGCGCGCGGCGAATGGCGGGGTTGGCGGCGGCCTCGGCGAACCAGTCGAACGTGAATCCGGTCGGGGGCCATGCCTGGAGGCGCGACGGGTTGAATGCGTAGATGACGAGGATGACCAGCGGCAGGTAGAGGAACACGAGGACGCCGCCGGTCGCGATCCGCAGGCCGATCCTGACCCAGCGCGACTCAGCCATGCCGCGGCCTCCTCACAGCGACTCGAAGGCGCCGAGGCGCCGAGCCACGAGAAGGTAGCCGATCATGATCACGATCGGCAGCAGCGAGTAGGCCGCCGCCAGCGGCACGTTGCCCAAGCTCGAGTTGTCATAGATCACGTTGCCGATGAACTTCGCGTCACTCACCAGGTCGGGCGTGATGTAGTCCCCCAGCGTCAGCGAGAAAGTGAAGATCGATCCGGCGACCAGGGAGGGAAACACGAGCGGCACGACGACCCGACGGAACGTCGTTCCGCTCCTGGCCCCGAGGTCGGACGACGCCTCGAGCAGCGACCCGGGGATCCGCTCCAGCCCGGCGTAGATCGGCAGGATCATGTACGGCAGCCACAGGTAGCTCAGGACGAGCCACGAGTTGAGGATCTGCCCCAGGCCGGGCGCGCTGGCGCCGAAGGGCTCGAGCATCCATTCGATGAACCCGTTGCCCTGGAGGATCGTCCGCCAGGCGTAGACCTTCACCAGGTATGCGGCCCACAGCGGCATGAGAATGGCCACCGTCAGCACGCCCCGCATGCGCGGCGAGGCGACGCGGGCCATGTAGTACGCGATCGGGAACGCCAGCAGGGCGTCGGTCAGCGTCACGAGAACGGCGATCGCAATCGTGCGGAGGGCGATCGTGCGGTACACGGTGTTGGTGATCAGATCGTCGAATGCGTCGAGGCTCCATACGAATGGCTCGACGCGTCCGGTGAACGCGTCCTTCTCCCAAAAGGCGCTGAGCAGGAGGATGGCGAGCGACCCGAAGTAGGCGACGATCATCCATGCCAGCGGGCCTGACAGCAGCAGTCGTCGCTGGGTGGCCGGGCGTGCGTGCAGCCAGGATGCGAAACGACGTAGCCGGCCGGGTGCCGGTTGCGGGCCTGGGCTCGGGATGGCCGGGGTCGTCATCGGGTCACGGGCTGCACTCGGTTGGGAAGGATGCTCCCCGGGAGGCGGGCCCCCGGGGAGCATTGGATCACGGAGATGGGCGAACCGCCCGGCTCATGCGCCGCGCAGCGTCGTCCAGGCCTGGACCCAGTCGTCCTGGGTCACGCACGTGGTGCCATCGTCGTCATCGGCGCAGTCCTCCTGCGGCGTGCTCCAGTACCAGATGCGGTCGTAGTACGCCTCATCGGTGGCATGGGTCAGCTCGCAATGGCCGGGGCTGAGCGTCTCGGCGTAGTCGCACGCCTCCTGGCTGGTCGGCGCCTCGCCGAACCAGACCGTGGCCTGACCGTTCGCCTCTGACGACATCATGTGGTCCATCCACATGAGCATGCAGTTCGGGTGGGCGGCCTCGGCGGCCATCATCCAGGTGTCCGACCAGCCGGTCGATCCTTCGTCGGGCAGCGTGGCCTCGATGGGGGCCTCCTCGCCCTGCAGCAGGTTCACCTGGAACTGCCAGGTCGTGCCAACCACCACGTCGCCGGCGCCGTACGAGCTCACCTGGTCGCTGAAGGTGCCCCAGTACAGCGGGTTGTTGGTGTTGAGCTCCTCGAGCAGGGCCACCGCCGCGTCGAACTGCTCCTGGGTCAGCTGATACGGATTGGTGATCCCGAGGTCGGGCTGCGAGTTCATGAGGTGCAGCGCGGCATCGGCGATGAAGATCGAGGAGTCGTAGATGCTGATGTCGCCCGCGTAGTCCGCTCCCTGCTCCCAGATGATGTCCCAGCTGGTGGGAGCGTCGGTGACCTCTTCGGTGTTCCAGGCCAGGAGGTTCGGCCCGCGGCCGTGCGGCACGCCGTAGTTCACGCCATCGACGGTGTTGTGCGGCAGATCCTTGAGGCCGTCGAACACGTTGCCGTAGTTCTCGAACACGTCCGTGTTGATCGGCGCGACGAGACCGCTGGCGATGAGCCGGCTGGTGGCATCGCCCGAGGCGGAGATGCCGTCGTACTCGCCCGACTGCATGAGCGAGACGCCGTTGTTGGAGTCGGTCATGTCGGTCGTGTTGACCTCGCAGCCGGTCTCCTCCTCGAATGGCGTCACCCAGTCGAAGGCCGGATCGATGTCGCCCCGCTCGGCGTAGCCGGCCCAGATGACGAGATTGAGCTCGCCCTCTCCCTCGCCGATCTCGGTGATGCCGCTGGCCGATGGGCCGGCGGTGGTGCCACAGGCCGCCACCAGCAGGCCGAGGGTGACGATGACCACAGGAATGCGCAGATGCCTCATGGACTTGTTCCCTTCCCGATCCCCCATCACAGCTCGCTCGTGGCGAGGCTCAATACGTGCCGGCGCTTCCAGGTCAGCCGAACGCTTCGGCCCTGCGTGGCGAGCGCCTCCATGGACGATGTCTCCAGGTTCTGCTGGGTGACGACGAGCTCACCTCCGGTCTCGAGCGCGACGATGTAGCGGGTGTCCGGCCCGACATAGACGACCTCGCGAATCCGCCCCAGGGCCGATGCTTCGTCGTCGGCCGGCGTTGAGGTCGGATCGGCCAGCCGAATCTTCTCGGGGCGGACGGTGAAGACTCCCTCCCGGCCGATGACGGTCGTGGCAGCGTCGCCGGTCAGCAGATTCGACGTCCCGACGAACCCGGCCACGAAGGTCGTGACCGGGTGCTCGTAGACATCGGCCGGCGAGCCGATCTGCTCGATGCGGCCGGCGTTGAAGACCGCGAGGCGATCGCTCATCGTGAGCGCCTCCTCCTGGTCGTGAGTGACGTAGATGAACGTGATGCCCACCTGCTGCTGGATCGCCTTCAGCTCGATCTGCATCTCCTCGCGCAGCTTGAGATCGAGGGCGCCGAGCGGCTCGTCGAGCAACAGGACCCGGGGACGGTTGATGAGGGCGCGGGCCAGCGCCACACGCTGTCGCTGGCCGCCCGACAGCTGGGCGGGCCGCCGTGAACCGTAGTCGTCGAGCCGCACCATCTGAAGCGCTTCGGACACTCGTTGTCGCCGCTCGACGGCAGCGACCTTGCGGACGAGGAGCCCGTAGCCGACGTTGTCGGCCACGCTCATATGCGGGAACAGGGCGTAGTCCTGGAAGACGGTGTTCACGTCGCGATCGAACGGTGGCACGCCCGTGATGTCCCGGCCCAACAGCCAGATCCGGCCCGAGGTCGGTTCCTCGAAGCCCGCGATCATGCGGAGCGTCGTCGTCTTGCCGGAGCCGGACGGCCCGAGCATGCTGAAGAACTCGCCGTCGTGGATCTCGAGATCGATGCCGGCCACGGCGGCGACGTCGCCGAAGCGCTTCGTCACACCCTCGAGCCGCACGGCCGCAGACGCGCTCGGCCCCGGCCCCTCTTCACCGATCTCCCGACGTGTTTCGACGGTCAAGGACACCTCATCGGCGAACGATGGTCGCGCCGCCTCGGTCGGCGCCAGGAGACCTGTCGTTCCAGACTGCGCGCACTATCGAGTTTCGGGTCATGAGGTGTCAAGGCCGCGGTTCGAAATCCGCCGTCGCTCGAGGGAAACCCCGCGGGATCCGTGCGATCGACGGCCGCCCGCCTTCGGATTCCGGGAGATCGAGTAGAGTCCGGCTCGATCTGCCCGTAGCCCCAGGGGACCTCATGCCGCCGACGGGAATCGCCGCCGGGCTCTTCTCTGCGCTCACGTTCGGCGCCGGTGACTTCGCCGGCGCCTTCGCCGCACGGCGTGCCGGCGCGATCGTCGTGGTAGCGGGGGCGCATACCGTGGGGCTGATCGCCCTCCTCGTGGGACTGGCGCTCATCCGACCCGAGGTCCCTGACACGGGCGCCGTCCTGGTCGGGTTGAGTGCCGGCGTGGCGGGGGCCATCGGGCTGGCGGCGCTGTACCGCGGGATGTCGCTCGGTTCGATGGGTCTCGTGACGTCTCTGAGCGGGGCGGGCTCACTCGTCATTCCGCTCGCGGCCGGCGCGCTGATCGGGGCGAGCATCGGCGGCTGGCAGCTCGTCGGCGTGGCGTGTGCGGCTGCGGCTGCGGCTGTGGCCGGCGGGGCGTCGCGCGATGAGGTCGGTCGCCGTGCCCTGCTCCTGGCCGGCGCCGCCGCAGTCGGCTTCGGGACCTGGTACGTGCTCCTGGACCTCGCTGCGCGCGGCGGCGATCCCCTTTGGGCTCTCGTCTTCAGCCGAGCGATGTCTGCCGCGCTGACCACCGCGTTCGCGGTGCGGCGCTTCGATCGAGCGCGCTTTCCGGGGCATATCGTCATTGCTGCCGGCCTATTCGATGTCGGAGGCAACGCCCTGTACGTGGTCGCCCGCGAGGTGATTCCCATCGGCCTGGCGGCGGCCCTCACCGGGCTCTACCCGATCGTCACCATGGTGCTCGCCCGGGTCGTGCTGGGCGAGCGACTCCCGCGCCTCGGCCAGCTGGGTGTCGGCCTGGCGCTGCTCGGGATCGTCCTGATCTCCGTCGGGGCGTGACGCAACCACGCGTCCGATAAGCCGGCGGTAACCGCGGGGTAAGTGCCGCCGGCGTCCCATGGATGGTGCGGCTGGAGCTCGGACCGGTCGGGCTCGCCGCTCGCACCGCGAGGAGATCCCCCCATGCGCCGTCGGTCGTATCGCGCGCTGCTGTCCTCCCCCCTGCTGGCGCTCGCGCTCCAGCTTGCCCTGGTCGCGGTGGCGGCTGCGGCATCCGGAGGTGCCGATTTCCCGCTTCGTCGCTGAGCCCAAGGCGACGGTAGAATGACGCGGCCCGCCCCATCACCGAGTCACCACCTGCCGCATGACCTGGGACCGCGTCGCAATCGTCGAGCGACAGCTCGACGCCTATCTCGAGTCCGCCGAACCGGCCGCACGTCGGCTGGCGCCGGACGCCCCGATGCGGGCCGAAGGTGGGCTCACGGCCGGGGCGGCAGTGGCGCTGTTCGAGGACCAGCTCACCTCCCGTCAGCTCGACGTCATCGCCCGTGAGCTGAAGAAGACGAACCGCAGCTTCTACACCATCGGCTCGGCCGGGCACGAGAACAACGCGATCGTCGGCGCGCAGCTGCGAATCGACGATCCGGCGTTCCTCCACTACCGGTCGGGCGGGTTCATGATGGCCCGAGCTCGCCAGCTGCCGGGCAGCACGCCGATGCTCGACACCTTGCTCGGGATCGTGGCCTCGAGCGATGACCCGATCAGCCAGGGCCGGCACAAGGTGTGGGGCAGCCGGGCGCTCTGGATCCCGCCCCAAACGAGCACGATCGCCAGCCACCTGCCGAAGGCGATGGGCCTCGCGTTCAGCCTTGCTCGCGCCAACCGATTCGGCATCGCGAACGGACTGCCGGCCGACGCCATCGTGGCCTGCTCGTTCGGCGACGCCAGCGCGAACCACGCAACCGCACTGTCGGCGGTCAACACGGCGCGCTACGCGGTCCGGCTCGGCCTGCCGATGCCGCTGCTGCTGATCTGCGAGGACAACGGAACCGGGATCAGCGTGCCGACCCCGGACGGCTGGATCGCCGGCACGTTCCGGTCGCAGGAGCATCTCGCCTACTTCGCCGCCGACGGCGAGCTGGACGAGATCTGGGACACGGTCGCATCGGCCGTGCGGCATGTCCGCGAGCGGCGGCTCCCCGCGTTCCTTCACCTCCGAACCGTCCGCCTGTGGGGCCACGCCGGCAGTGACGCGGAGCAGACGTACCGGTCACTGCCGGAGATCGAGGCGATCGAGGCCGATGACCCCCTCCTGCGCACGGCCCGTCGGCTGGTCGACACGGGTGCCGCGGATCCCGAGATGCTGCGCGATCTCGTGCGGGAGACACGCGACCGGGTCGCGGCCGTGGCCGAGGAGGCGGCTCGGCGACCGCGACTCCAGACCACCGAGGAGGTGACGGCGCCCCTCGCGCCGAGCAACCCGACCCTCGTCGCCCTGCGGGCGACGGTCCCGCTGGCCACGCCGGAAGGGCGGACCGCCGCCTTTGGCAGTGGGCTGCCGGAGTCGGCCACCGCGCCAACATCTCGCACGCTGGCGGGTCAGCTGAACGCCGCACTGGCGGACGAGATGCTGCGCCGGCCCGAGGTGTTTCTGTTCGGCCAGGACATCGGGCGCAAGGGCGGCGTGTACAACGTCACCAACGGCCTCCAGAAGCGGTTCGGCGCGGCGCGCGTGTTCGACACATTGCTCGACGAGACCAGCATCCTGGGCATCGCCCAGGGCGCCGCCCACATCGGCCTGCTGCCGATCCCGGAGATCCAGTACCTCGCGTATCTCCACAACGCGCTGGACCAGATTCGCGGGGAGGCGGCGTCGCTCCAGTTCTTCAGCTCCGGGCAGTTCCGCAATCCCATGGTCGTGCGCGTCGCCGGGCTGGCGTACCAGAAGGGGTTCGGCGGGCACTTCCACAACGACAACTCGATCGGCGCGCTCCGGGACATCCCGGGCCTCGTGATCGCCACCCCGTCACGTGGCGACGATGCGGCCCGCATGCTGCGCGGTGCGGTGGCGATGGCCATCGAGGACGGCCGGGTCGTCATCTTCCTCGAGCCGATCGCCCTCTACCACGAGAAGGATCTCCACGCCGACGGCGACGGTGGCTGGCTATCCGACTACCCCGCTCCCCCCGAGGTGCTGGTGCCCGGAGAGATTGGCGTCCACGGCTCGGTGGACGAGGACGCCGATGTTCTGCTGATCAGCTACGCCAACGGCCTGCGCTTGAGCCTCCAGGCGGCCCGACGGCTTGCCGAGGACCATGACCTCCGGACTCGGGTGCTTGATCTCCGCTGGCTGAGCCCGCTCCCCGTCGACGCGATTCGCGCGCAGGCCGCGGAGGTCGGCACGGTCGTCGTCGTGGACGAGTGCCGAGCCACCGGTGGCGGCGTGGCGGACGCGATCGTCGCCGATCTCGCGGAGACCCGCACGACGCGGCGGCTCAACTCGGTGCGCGCAGTCGACTCGTTCGTGCCGCTCGGCCCCGCGACATCGGCGGTGCTGGTGGGCGTCGACCAGATCGTGGCCACCGCCGTGCGGGCCGTGGGTCGCCGCCGCCACGTCGCGGGCGCCCGATCATGACCCGGGCCGCGGTCGCCTTCCCGTCACGGGGCTCGTACGGGCCGTCCTCGCTCGGGTCGATGCCACCTGATCACCCCTGGGT
>JAGXHP010000085.1 GCA_024636135.1 Chloroflexota bacterium | reverse complement strand
GAGTCGAAGTGGGCGGCGACCGGAGGCTACGGCCCGATGCGTCCCCGGGTCAAACCTGAGTCATAGATTTGCGCAGATTCGCGTGCGTGTGAGCCGCTTCAGTGCAGGATCTGGGACAGGAACTCCTTCGTTCGCTCCTGCTCGGGCTCTTCGAAGATTTGCTTCGGCGTCCCGATCTCCACGATCTCGCCGTGATCGAAGAACACCATCCGGTTGGCCACGGCGCGCGCGAATCCCATCTCGTGCGTCACCACGATCATCGTCATGCCGGCGTCGCGTGCCAGCGACTGCATGACGTCGAGCACCTCGCTGATCATCTCGGGGTCGAGGGCCGAGGTCGGCTCGTCGAACAGCATGATCTTCGGGTTCATGGCCAGGGCGCGGGCGATGGCCACCCGCTGCTGCTGGCCGCCGGAGAGCTGAGCCGGGTGCTTGTGCGCCTGCTCGGGGATGCCGACGCGTTCGAGGAGCTTCATCCCGACCGCATCGGCCTCCGACTTCGCGTACTTCTTCACCTTGCGTGGCGCGAGCGTGATGTTCTCGAGCACCGTCAGGTGGGGGAAGAGGTTGAACGACTGGAAGACCATCCCGATCTCGCTGCGGATGGCTGCGATATTTCGGATGTCATTCGTCATCTCGATGCCGTCCACGATGATGTCGCCCCGCTGATGCTGCTCGAGTCGGTTGATGGTGCGAATGAACGTTGACTTCCCCGATCCGGACGCCCCGAACACGACGACGACCTCGCCGGTCTTCACGGTGAGGTTGATGCCCTTGAGCACGTGGAGCTCGCCGAACCACTTGTGCACGTCGCGGGCGATGATGATGTCGTCGGCGTTCGTCTCGGTGGAGGGGGCGGTCTGTTCGGTCATCGGGTCACCTCGATCGGGAGCGGAGGACTCGGGCATCAGCGCGTGCCCACGCCGAGGGCGCGTTCGAGCCGATAGCTGGCCTGGGACATGGCGTAAGAGAGGACGAAGAAGACGCCGGCGATGAAGGCGTAGATCTCGAGGTTCGCGCCGAAGGAATCGGACTGGGCGAGCACGGCCCGGCCGATGCCCAGCAGGTCCAGCAGGCCGATGATCGTCACCAGCGTCGTGTCCTTGAGCAGGCTGATGAACAGCCCGACGTTGGCCGGGATGACGGCGCGCAGGGCCTGCGGCAGCACGATGAACAGATTCGTCTGGACCCCGCCCAGGCCCAGCGCATTGGCCGCCTCGATCTGCCCTGTCGGGATGGCCTGCAGGCCGCCGCGCACGTTCTCCGCGACGTACGCGGCGGAGAAGAGCGTGATGCCGCCCATCGCGCGGGCGACGCGGTCCAGACGCCATTCGCCGGGTAGGAAGAGGGGCAGGATGATGTCGGCCATGAACAGGATGGTGACGAGCGGCACGCCGCGGATGAGCTCGATGTAGCCGGTACTCAGGATGCGCACCACCGGCAGTTCGCTGCGCCGGCCAAGGGCCAGGACGACGCCGAGCGGGAAGGCCAGGATGATGCCCACCACGGCGAGCAGCACCGTGAGGAGGAGTCCGCCCCACACGTTCGTGCTGACCGACGGCAGCGGTGTGCCCTCGAAACCGCTGAGCAGCAGGAAGGTGATCGGCAGCGACGCCATCCAGGCATACAGCAGGACCCGCCGCGGCACCGTGATTCGGACCGCGAGAGCGAAGACGACCCATACCGCCGCGGCATTCGCGATGTAGGCCAGCACGCCAACGATCCCGATCGGCGAGACCAAGATCAGCACGCCGATCATCAGCTGGATCGCCGACAGCGTGGCCGCCATGGTGCGCGCCGCCTGCCCGTAGACGCCCGCCGATACGCCGGCCAGCACCGACAGGATCGCCATGCTGAGCCAGATGCGCCACACCTGGTCGCCGGGGTACTGTCCCACCAGGAACAGCCGCAGGTTGTTCGAGACCACGCTCCAGCGCGCTTCAGTCAGCGCCCAGGTGCCGATCTGCAGCAGGATCCAACCGAGCGCCGCCCCGATCAGGATCGTGACGAGAGAGTTGATGGGGCCGCTGAACAGGTTCGCGCGCAGCCAGGCGATCGGCCCCACGGAAACGTTCGGTGGTCGCAGCGTCTCGGACGTCATCGCTCGAGGACCTGGACGCGCCGGTTGTAGATGTTCATGAACAGCGACGTCACCAGGCTGATCGCCAGGTACGTGCTCATGATCAGGATGATCACGGGCACCGGCTGGCCTGTCTGGTTGGCCATGGTCTGGCCGACCTTGAACAGATCGGGATAGCCGATGGCGATGGCCAGGCTGGAGTTCTTCGCCAGGTTGAGATATTGGCTGGTGAGTGGCGGCACGATGATGCGCAGCGCCTGCGGGAAGATCACCAGCTGCAGGGTCTGACCCTCGGATAGACCGAGGGCACGAGCTGCCTCCAGCTGTCCTCGCCGAATGGCCTGGATCCCGCCGCGGACGACCTCGCCGATGAACGCGGCCGTGTAGAGGACGAGACCCACCAGCAGTGAGCTGAACTCCGGCGAGAGCGCCAATCCGCCCGCGAAGTTGAAGCGGTCAATGACCGGCAGATCGAACGTCACGGCCTGGCCACCGGCCACGAACCAGCCAACCACGCCGAGCAGCACGAGGCCGATGACGCCCAGCGTCCGGAGCCGGTGCGACGGCTTGCCCGCGTCCTCGAGGCGCGAGGCGACCCTGCCCGCGACGATGACGAGGACGACGCCGGCGACCAGGAACCCCAGCAGGATGCCGAACGTCGACGTCAGCTGTGGCCCGGGCAGGAAGACGCCCCGCTGGTTGAGGAAGACGGAGTCGCCGATGGCGAGCGAGTCGATGATGGCCGGGAGCTGGAGGAATACCGCGAAGTACAGGATGAAGAGCTGCACCAGCAGCGGCGTGTTCCGGATGATCTCGACGTATCCGGATGCGACCTGTTTGAGCAGCCAGTTGTTCGAGAGGCGGGCGATTCCGACCACGACACCCAGGATCGTGGAGAGGATGATGCCGATGAAGCTGACGAACAGCGTATTGAGCAGCCCCACGATGAATGCGTGGCCGTACGTGTCCGTCGCGGTGTAGGGAATCGGCGTCTCGGAGATCTCGAAGCCGGCCGTGCGACCGAGGAAGCCGAATCCGAAGCCCAGGCCACGCTGGCTGAGGGCGCTGGTCAGGTTGTTGACGAGCCAGGCAACGATGAGGCCGACCACGACGACCACGGCGATCTGGCCGAAGATCCGCAGGGCGCGGACGTCACGCCAGAGCGGAACCGCTCCGGCCTTCTTGGTGGATGGGACCGGCGTCATGACGACCGGTGGGAGTGCGGATCGGGGCGGGATTGCTCCCGCCCCGATTGCTCAGCCGACGCCTATCGGTACGGCGGTGCGTAGAGCAGGCCACCCTCGGACCACAGGCTGTTGAGCCCGCGGTCGAGATCGAACGGCGTGCCCGGTCCCAGGTTGCGATCGTAGATCTCGGCGTAGTTGCCCACCTGCGAGATCATCGTGACGACCCAGTCGGCCTCGAGACCGAGTCCCAGGTCGCCGTCGGAGCCGAGTAGCCTCGCCACGACCGGGTTGTCGCTCGACACCGAGTCGGCGACGTTGTCGGCCGTCAGGCCCTGCTCCTCCGCCTCGATGGTGGCGAAGACGACCCACTTGATGACGTTGAACCACTGGTCATCGCCGAGCGGTGCCACGGGGCCGAGAGGCTCCTTGGACATGACCGCATCGAGGATTACGTGGTCATCGGGGGCTTCGAACGCCGTTCGGCGGGCGACGAGCTGCGAGCGGTCGCTGGTGACGGCGTCGCATCGGCCCTCTTCATAGGCCTGGTAGGTCGGGTCGATATCGGCGAACACCTGCGGGGTGAAGTCGATATTCAGTGCGCGGAATTGATCCGTCAGGTTCAGTTCGGTGGTGGTGCCGGACTGCACGCAGATCGTGGCACCTGCCAGGTCCTCGAGCGTCGAGGCTCCGAGCGATGCATTGGCCATGATTGCCTGGCCGTCGTAGAACGTGGTCGGAGCGAAGATGCCCCAGCTCGTGTCACGGCTGACGGTCCATGTGGTGTTGCGGATGAGGACGTCGACCTCGCCGGTCTGGAGAGCCGGACCACGCTGGTCGGCGGAAAGGGCGCGGAACTCCACGGCCTCCGAGTCGCCGAGGACGGCGGCCGCGACGGCGCGACAGAAGTCGGCGTCGAAGCCGACGGTGTTGCCGCTTTCGTCGAGGAAGCTGAAGCCCGGCAGGCTGCCGTTGACTCCGCAGATGAGCTGACCGCGGTCCTGCACGGTGGCCAGGCGGCCTTCGCCCGACGGCGGCGCGTCGGTCGGGTCGGCGCTCTCGGCCGTGGTCGGCTCCGGAGCATCGGTTGCGGCGCTCGAGCCGGGTGCGTTGGAGGATGGCGGCGGGGTGTCGCCGCAGGCCGTCACGACCAGGGCGAGGACCACGAGGCCGATGATGGACAGTCCGAAACGGGGCATGTAGTGAAACCTCCCTGTCAGAGCGACCTCCGAGGGGTCGCTGGCCCGGATGGGCCACTGACCATCGTACGTGCATCGCGCAACTCGCGGCAGGTTTCGGACACCGTGCTGACCGAAGTGTCTACTCGGCCTCTCGCAGGGTCAGGGTGGCCATCATCTCCTCCAGGACCGCCCGGTTCTCTTCGAAGTCGCCGGGATCGTCGGCCTCTGTGCGACCGTAGAACCACCGCCCCGCCTCGCATCCCGCGCCCGGGCTGAGGTTGATGAAATATTCGTAGGCGGTTGCCGGTCCGCCGTCGAGATGCCCGTCGCGCAGTGACCGGCGCCATGCCGGGAAGCCTTCGATCTCGATCTCTTCCTCGGATGTTGAAACCTCGAACGAGCCGCGGCAGCCCGCCTTGAGATCGAGGACGATCTGCGCACCGCTCCATCCCCAGTCGTCTTCCGGCTCAGCCTGGAAGGGTTCGCGCGCGAACAGGGCGCAGGCGGCCAGATCGCGCGCCGCATCGGCCTGGTGAACGACCCACTCCGGCGGGTAGTGGACCGACCATTCGTCGCCGTCACATCTGAGCCAATCCACGGCGTCGGTCGAGGCCGGTGGCGATTGTCCCGACTCCCACTGCACGCAGCCAGGACAAGCAGCGCGAGCAGGGGCCGAAGGATGGCGGGAAGGCGTCGACGCCGGGCGGCGGGCGCGGGCTCGTCCTTCACTGAAGGCGACCAGAAACTCGCTTGCGACATGAGCCGATGCTGACTTGGGGGTTGGTGGAGATGAGGGGACTCGAACCCCTGACCCCTGCGATGCGAACGCAGTGCTCTCCCAGCTGAGCTACATCCCCGACGACTGGCCCCGGCGGGCCGGCGGCGAGTATAGCAAAGGGATTTCGGACCTTCCCCAACTAGAACATTTGTTCTATCATCGATGGTCCGATGCTGACCGATGCCCCCGTTTTGCCGTCCCTGGCCAGCGCCCTCGAGACGCTTCGCAACCGTGGCCTGGGTCTGCGCCGGGGAAGTGAGGCGCCGATGCTGGAGCAGGCGCGTCCATCGGTCCCGACCGGACATGCCTCGCTCGATGCCGCGCTCGGAAGCGAGGGCTGGCCGCGTGGCGCGCTGTCGCTGCTCGACGCGCCCGCGGGTGGTGGCGCCAGCACGCTGGCGATGACCTCGCTGGCCGCGGCGCAGGCAGCCGGCGGGTTGACGGCCTGGCTCGATCTCGACGGCACCCTCGACCCGGCCGTGGCCACGCGACTGGGAGTGAGCCTGGACTGGCTCCTCGTCGTTCGACCGCGGGATCCGGCCGAGGCGATCGAGCTGGCGGCCTGGTTGGGACGCTCGGGCCTGATCGATGCGCTGGTCCTCGACCTTGGGGAGCGTTCGATGCCGGAGCGTCGCGCGCTGGATCGGCTCGGCTCGCTGCTGGCGCGTTCGGGCAGCACCTCGGCGCTCGTCCTGGCCCCGGCCGGCCGGACGGTGGTCGGCGTGGTGGCCGGGGTGCGGGTGGTGCTTCGGCGCACCGCCTGGCTGAGCGTGGGTCGTGATCTCGTCGGTCAGCGGGTGGAGGCCAGTGTGGAGCGGCATCGGTGGGCACTGGCCGGTGGCACGGCGGAGCTCGACCTGTTCTTTGGAGAGGGACGTCGCCTCGACCCGCTCGTGGCGACCCTGGCGTATCCGCGGCCACTCGAGGACAGGCCAGCCCTGCGCGTGGTGAGCGCGTGATGCACAGCCGATGGATCGGTCGATTCGCGCCCGATTCGTCCGTTCGGAGCCGCTCGGCCGATGGATCGGCGTATTCGCGCCATCGGTGTGCTCACCAGGAAACGGGTGGCCACTCCATGACCGATCTATCGGTCACCCGACGCCTCGAGGCCTGTCTCGGCGCCATTCCACCGATGGATCGGCCAGCAACAGGCCGGGGGCTGCAGCTCCGGCGCACAAAGTGCGGCGCCCCCGTCGATCTATCGTCGGCCCGGCGCCTCATGCCGGCATCGGGCGCGATATCGCCGATTCATCGGCCATCGCTGCCGTGACTCGCCTCCTGGCCCTCGTCTGGCCCGATCTCCGCGATGCCGAGGCGGACGTGCGGCCGTTCGAGCGAATCCTTGATGCGCTCGACGATCTTTCGCCACGCGTGGAGGCCGTGGATACCGGCGTCGCGCTCGTGGATGTCACCGGTTTGGAGCCGATGTGGGGGCCGGAACGAAGGATTGCGGCGCGGGCCGTGATGCTCGCGCGCTCGGTGGCCCCGCTGCGAACCCGCTGCGGCATCGGCGACAACCGCTGGCTGGCGTCGCTCGCCGCGCGCCTTGCCCGGTTCGAGCGATCCGAAGCACCCGCCGCGTTGCGAGCCCTCGAGCGCTCGGAGCTCGCCGATCTGCCGCTGACCCTGCTCCCCGCCGATCCGGCCATGCGCCAGCGCTTCGCGCTCTTCGGCCTGACCCGCATGCGCCAGCTCGCCGATCTGCCGCGCTCCGCGGTCGGTTCGCAGTTCGGCGTGGTGGGGGAGCGGCTCCAGGCCCTGGCTCGCGGCCATGACCCTCGGCCCATCGTCCCGCTACGCCGCCCGAACCGCGTGGAGGCGAGCATCTCGTTCGAGACGCCGCTCGATGGCATCGGCGCCGCGAGCCTGGCCCTGCGGCGCCTGACGGCCGAGCTGTGCGACCGCCTGCGTGATCGGCACCTGGCGCCCGGTCGGGCTCTTCTGGAGCTCACGTTGGAGGACGCGCCGGTGCTGCGGGTTGCCCAGCCCTTCCCCCAGCCAGCCCTCGAGCCGGACTGGATCGCCCGGTTGTTGTTGAGCCGGCTGGAGGCGGCGGCACGGGGTCGGATGATCGAGGGCGAGCCCCGGGTCACCGCGCTCCATCTCGCCTTCGACCAGCTCGCCGATCCGGCAACCCGTCAGCTCCCGGCCTTCGAGGCACGGGCCGGCCGCTGGGAGGAGCTGCGCTGGTCGCTCGATCGGATGCGGCATCGGTTCGGGGAGGGGCGACTCTGGCGCGCAACCGCTGACCGGCCGACCGCGGCGCTGCCCGAGCATCGGTCACGCCTGGTGGACATCGGCTCATGACCCGGCGCTACGCGAACCATCCGCTGGTCCAGGTCGAGACCGATGCCGCCGGCACGCCGACCCGACTGCGCATGGACGGTACCGATCACGGCGAGCTCGGCATCTGCAACCGGTGGCGCGTCGACGACGGCTGGTGGCGCGAGCCGGTGGCCCGTGCCTGCTACAAGGTCGTCACCCGCTCCGGCCTGCTGTGCACGATCTTTCTCGACGAGATCCGCGGCACCTGGCACCTCGAGCGCCTCTTCGATTAACGGAGCCTTCGAATCGAGGGCGTGGCACCGCCTGTGCAGGTCGATCACCATGAGCACGATCATCCGAACCACCCGAGGCGTCGCGCTGGCGGGGCTGCTGCTCCTTGCATCGGCCGCGACGGCGAGCGCAGCGACCCCTCCCCGTCCCGGCTGCGGCTACGGCGACGAGGACCACGCGCACCAGGCGGCCCCTGGCCGCGATCCGATGGGGCTGCGCCCCGGCGACGGACGAGGCGATGACCGCCACGATCACACCGTCCCGCCGGGGCAGGCGCCCGCCGACGGAGGGGACCAGAGCGGACCCATGCGAGGCTGTGCTGCCGACCCGCGTGGGCGGTCATAGCCTCACCGGGCACCGCTCGTGCGAGTAGGGTGGAGCCATGAACGACTTTGATCGGCAGCCCGGCGCCATTGACGATCCGGGCATGAAGGGCGGCCTCGATCCCGGAGAGGAGCGCCTCCCCCCGGGCGACAGTGCCGGCAACACCGGCGGTCCGGGCGAGCCGGAGGCTTCCGAGCTCGACCTCCCCGGCCCCGACGATCCCGTCGCGTGGGCCTACGTGGAGCCGGAGACCCTCGTCGTCGGAGCGGATGGCAGCGAGCTCGGCAAGGTGGCCGAGATGCTCGGGACCGCGACCGAGAACATCTTTCATGGCGTGGCGGTGGACCCGAAGCGCGACGGTCCGACCCGCGTCGTTCCCGCCGATGCCGTGACCAGGCTGACGTCGTCCAAGGTCGAGCTGTCCTGGGACGCGGATCAGCTCGACGCCGCCAAGGAGTGGCACTCGCTCGAGGGCTGACCTCTCGCGGCCACCCCCGCCGCGCATCGGCATCACGCTAGGATCGGGCCATGAACGATGCGCGCCACGTGGTGGACCGGTTGTGGCCCGATCCCGTCGCCGGGCTGGAGCTTGACGAGGCCCTCGCCGGGTTCGAGTTGCCATCCCCGCCGGACGGCCGGCCATTCGTGGCGATCAACATGGTCACGAGCATCGACGGGCGAGCCCAGCTGAAAGGAACGGCCGAGGGACTCGGCAGCCGCGCCGACCGCCGACTGATGCGCCTGTACCGCGCCGCCTTCGATGCCGTGGGCAGCGGGGTCGGGACGCTCCGTGCGACCGATGTCTGGCTGCGTGTCGGTGATGACCTGGCGATGCAGCGGCGCGACGCGGGCCGCGAGCCGAACCCGATCGGCGTGGTGATCGCCGGCAGCGGCCCGATTCCGACCGACGCGAGCTGGTTCACGGGAGATGAGCGCCGCATCCTCATCGTCGGGGCCAACAGCCCGCTGCAGCATGCGCCCGAGGGGACCGAGGTCGTGCGCAGCCCGGACGACCGGCCCGAACCCCGCTGGGTCCTGTCGACGCTCGCCGAGCGAGGCGTTCGCACCCTGCTTCTCGAGGGTGGCCCGAGGCTGAACGCCGCCTTCCTGGCGGCGGAGGCGATCGACGAGATCTATTGGAGCATCGGCGCCCACCTGCTCGGAACCGATGCGCTGCGCATGATCGCGCCGATCGAGGGTGGCTCGCCGTACGAGGGATCACCGCGGCCGGGTCGATTGGTCAGCGTGCTTCGCCACGACGACGAGCTGTTCCTCCGCTACCGGTTCGAAGCGCCGACGAGCATCAGCTCATGACCAGCGTCGACCTCGGACGCCTTGGCGTCTGGGGACACCTCGACTCGCTGAGTGCTGCCGAGGCGACGGCCTACGTGATGCGCGCCGAGGGCCTGGGATACGGAACGCTATGGGTGCCCGAGACGGTCGGGCGTGAGCCGATCGCCCTGCTGTCCCACCTGGCTGCCACGACGGACAGGATCACCCTCGGCACGAGCATCCTCAACATCTGGGGGCGCGATGCGCAGGCCACGCGCATGGCCGCCGGCACCCTGGCCGAATCGAGCGGCGGACGCTTCGTGCTCGGCCTCGGAGTGAGCCACCCGCACCTGGCGACCAAGCTGCGCGGGCATGCCTTCGAGCACCCGCTGCGGCGGATGCGCGAGTACCTTGCCGCCTATCGCGCCGCCATCTACCGCGGCCCGGTCGCCGCCGGCACCGCCGAGCCGCCGGTCATGATCGGGGCGCTGCGCGAGCGGATGACCGACCTGGCGGCGACCGATGCCGACGGCGCGCTGCCCTACCTCGTCACCACCGATCGGGTGGCATGGATGCGCTTACGCCTCGATGCCGCGTCGCGCGATGAGCGGCCTCGACTGGCGGTGACGTTGCCGGTCTGGATCGGCGAGGCCGATGACCGAACCGCGGCACGCGCCTACCTCAAGCCGTATCTGCGAACTCCCACCTACCAGGCCTCGTGGGAGCTCCAGGGGTTCGACGCGGGCGACTGGGAGCCGCCGGGGAGCGACCGGCTGGTCGACGCCATGGTCTCTATCGGGTCCGGCGCGGAGGCACGGCGTCGCGTGGAGGCCATGCGTCATGCCGGAGCGGACCACGTGGCGATCATCCCGCTGGCGGACGATGGGACAACCGAGCACGCACCGACGCTTGAGGCAGTGGCCGCGGGATGAGGCGCCCTTACGCCTTCCTCGCGTCGGCGTTCGTCCTCCTGGCGGGGTGTGCGACCGGTGACGTCTCCCCGGCGTCGACGCCCCCCGCGGCGTCGCCTGCCACGTCGGCCCCGACCGACGCCGAGCTCCCTGCCGCGGCAGGGCCGGAGCGC
This sequence comes from Chloroflexota bacterium, assembly GCA_024636135.1. Classification (GTDB taxonomy): domain Bacteria; phylum Chloroflexota; class Limnocylindria; order QHBO01; family QHBO01; genus JACDBZ01. The sequence continues at coordinate 3,798 of JAGXHP010000085.1, read as the reverse complement.
ATCGTTGCCGGTTCGGTTCCGGTCCGGCCGGCTCAGCCGGCCATGGCGGCCTCGTTCCGGGCCGACCTGGTCGCCGATCACTGCGTCGACCGCGACGTTCCGGCACCATCCGCCGTCGACGCCGACCTCGTGATCCTGGATCGCACGTATGCCCTGGCGCCCGGTGCGGTCCCTCCGGACCTGGACGCCGCAACGGCGGCCGGACTGACCGGCAGCTCGGGCACCAAGCTGGTACGCCAGGTCCTCACCGAGGACCTGGCGGCCATGGCGGCCGCATGGCGTCAGGCGGGCCTCAACGTGATCGTCGAATCGGCGTATCGGTCGTATGCGAGCCAATCGGCGACGTTCAACAGCTGGGTCGCTCGTCTCGGGTATGGAGCCGCGCTGGCGCGAAGCGCGCGGCCCGGACACTCGGAGCACCAGCTCGGCACGGCGCTCGACCTCACCTCACCCGGTTGGGGCGGCCGATTCGGCGATTGGGCGGCGGAATCGCCCGAGGGCGCGTGGATGGCGGCCCACGGGTGGGAGTACGGTTTCGTGATGAGCTATCCCGCCGGCAGCCAGGACCTCACGTGCTTCTCGTACGAACCGTGGCACTACCGCTGGATCGGCAGGGCGGCCGCCGCCGAGCAACGGGCGAGCGGGCTCCATCCCCGCCAGTTCCTCGAGCGGTACGTGAGCGGATGACGGCGGCCTGACCCGCGGGCTGACGCTCGGCGAGCGGACGCGGGTGCAGGGAGTTGCCGATGGGCTGGTGTGGACCAGCGCCGCCGTCGCGGGGCTCGCATCGGGCTACATCGTGGCCGGCGCGTCGTACTCCGCGCTCGGACTGCTCGGCATCGGTCTGCTGCTGCCGGCCGCCGCGCTGCTCCTGCTTCGGCGCGGCTCGGTGCTGGTGGCTCCGTCCGCCTGACGCGGACGCGTTGGCGCATGCCTGCCGGTCTCGGCATACTGGCGCGCATGCCATCACCACATCCCGTGGCGCGCGTCACGGGAGCCATGTCACTCGCCCTGGCGTTGGCGACGATGGTCGTGGCGTGTGACGCGGCCGTGACGCCGTCCGCCGCGGCCTCGCCGTCATCCGCTGCCGCGTGCGGGGCCGATGAGGTCGCCGGTGGCGGAATCGACGCGGTCGTCGTCGATCCGGACGGCAATCCGCTCGACGACATCTTCATCATCATCGAGGCGGCTGACGGGTTCCGTGGAGACGCGCGCACCGGCACGAATGGGGTCTTCAGCGCCCCGAACGTGGCGGGCCAGTTCCGGATCACCACGGTGGATGCCGACTACGAGCAGCTGGTTCGCACCGTGACGGTGCCATGCGGTGAGCTCGTGGAGCTCGAGCTGGTGCTGACGCCGGTCGGAGGCTGAATTCTGGTCTTCTCAGAATAGAACAGACGTTCTATCATCGGTCGTCCGATGGACACGCCGGACGACTACTGCGAACTCCATGCGCACAGCAACTTCAGCTTCCTCGATGGTGCCTCTCACCCCGAGGAGCTGATCGCTCGCGCGGCGCAGCTCGGCCTGCCCTCGCTGGCCATCACCGACCATGCCGGCCTGTACTCGGCGGTCCGATCCTGGAAGGCGGCGCAGGAGACGGAGACCGACGCCGCCCGCGAGGCGGGGCTGCTCCCCGTGCGCCCGATCATCGGTCTCGAGCTCACGATTCCGCGGACCGACGAGGAGGTCCGTCGCGCGCGGCGCGGTCGGAAGCTCAACGATCCGCTGCGTGGCGCGAAGGCGAGCCGCGGCTGGCCCGGCGAGCATCACGCGGGCCCGATGCCCGGCGACCACCTCATCCTCCTGGCGCGCGACGTGGACGGCTACACCGCCCTCAGCCGGCTGGTGTCACGCGGCCACCTGGCCGGGGAGAAGCAGTTTCCCGTCTTCGACCGCCCGACCGTCACCGCCGCGCTGGACGAGGCGCGCGGACATCTCGTTGGCCTCTCCGGCTGCCGCAACGGCGAGGTCCCGCGGCGCCTGTTCGACGGCGACCGCAAGGCGGCCGTCCAGGTAGCCCGCACCTGGGCACGCCACTTCGCCGATGGCGACTTCCACGTCGAGCTGAGCCACCACCTCGAGGCCGATGACGACTGGCTGGTCGCCCAGCTTGCCGAGCTCGCCGCGGAAGCCGGGATCCCCACCATCGTGACCAACGAGGTGCACTACGCCGATCCGCACGGGCACCGACTGCAGGACGTCCTCGTCTGCATCCGGCACGGGGCGACCCTCGAGGAAGCACGCGAGCTTCTCCTCCCGAACGCGGAGTATCGGCTCAAGTCCGGCGCCGAGCTGGCCGTCATCGGCGACGAGCTGCCGGACGAGCGCAGCCGCCATGCCTGGGAGGAGGGCATGGCGCGCAGCGCCGTCATCGGCCAAGGATGCCGCCTGGAGCTCGGCTTCGAGCGCTATCGGTTTCCGGGTTTCACCGTACCGAAGGGGGAGACCGCGTACTCATATCTCTACCAGCTTGCGCACGACGGCTTACGGCAGCGTTACCGGCCGATTACCAAACGCGCGCTGTCGCAGCTGACGCATGAGCTCGACGTCATCGACCGGACGAACCTCTCGGAGTTCTTCCTCATCGTGTGGGACCTGATGGAGTTCGCCCGCAAGGGCGGGATCATCGGCCAGGGACGGGGGAGCGCCGGCGACTCGATCGTGGCCTACTGCCTCGGCATCACGAAGGTCGACCCGATCGAGCACAAGCTCCTGTTCGAGCGTTTCATCAACGAGGCGCGCGCCCTGCCGGACATCGACATCGACTTCGACGTGAACCGGCGCGAGGAGGTGATCCAGTACCTCTACACCCGCTACGGCGCCGACCACGCGGCCATGGTCTGCACGATCATCACGTACCGCGCTCGGAGCGCCGTGCGCGAGGTGGCCAAGGCGCTCGGCTTTCCGCTCGAAGGGATCGATGCGCTGGCCAAGGCGCTCGACACGCGGGATGCCACCGACGTTGCCCGCGACCTGGCGCTGGATGGTTCGTTTGCCTGGCTGTTCGAGGAGCTCGGTGTCGACATGGCCGATGCCGCAGTCCCGCCCGGGCGCGACGGCCGTGGCTCCGGACTCGTGCATCCCACCACCGATTCCTCCTGGAACTCGCGTCCCCGGCCTGCGCTCGATCCGCGGCCGGTGAGCGAGGGCGGCTGGTACCCGGCGAAGAAGGCCCGCGTGCTCGATACCTCGGTCACCAGCGTTCGGCACGAGTCGGAGACGACGAGGCGCTACGCACGGTCGGGTGAGCTGGCCGGGGCGGAGCTTCGGCTGCCGACGCCGCGCGACAACGGCTCGCCGGGGCCATCGAGCGGACGCCCGAAGACGGTGCGCGTGGACCCCGAGAGCGGGATGCCGGTCGAGGAACGGCCTCGTCCGCGCGTCCTGCGGGAGGTGGCCGAGGCCGCCGCGACGTTCGCGCCATCGGTCAGCCATCCGCTGCGCAACCGCTGGCAGTGGCTGCTCACGATGTGTGCCGAGATCGACGGATTCCCGCGCCACCTGGGCATCCATGTCGGCGGCATGCTCGTGACCCGCACCCCGCTCATCGATCTCGTTCCGATCGAGCGCGCCACCATGCCCGACCGGGTCGTCACCCAGTACGACAAGGAGGACATCGAGCAGCTCGGCCTGGTGAAGATCGACCTGCTCAGCCTCCGCACGCTGGGCGTGGTCTCCGATGCCCTCGATCGCATCGAACGCGACACGGGAGAGCGCATCGACCTCGACGCGCTCCCGCACGACGACCCCGAGGTATATCGGTCCATCCAGGCAGCCGATACGGTCGGCATGTTC
>JAGXHP010000084.1 GCA_024636135.1 Chloroflexota bacterium | reverse complement strand
GTCGAGCGTCGCCTCCCGGGACGTGTACGGCTGGGAGACGTCGATCACGTAGCGCGCACGGTCACCGTTCGGCAGGGGGATCGCGATCTCCCGACGCACCGGCGCGACCGGGTCCGCGCGCAGGCCGCGCGCCTCGAGCTCGGTCGTGTTCTCCGGCGCGCTGCCCGCCACCTGCCGCCCCGACTCCTGGTCGAAGACCGCGTAGGTGGCGGGGAGGATGAACTGCGCAGCGAACTGGATGGCCCGCCCCACCACGACCTGCGAGCGCAGCTCGGGAACCGCAACGACGTTCGGGTTGCCGTTGGCGATCTCGTCGGCCGCGCTCTGCAGCATGAGCAGCCCGGTCGAGACGACGGCCGCATCCAGGCGCTCGGTGGTCTGCTCGGTGAAGTAGCCGGGCAGGATCTGGTTGATCGCCAGTGCCGAGACGATGAGCCCCACGAGCGCCACCGAGGCGATGGCAAGCACGAGGCGCGTGTTGAGGCGCTGGAAGAATGCCGCCCATCCCTGCGGCAGGTGCAGCCGGCTCGAAGGCTCCGGAGATTCGACGGCGTCAGTCCTCGGCGAATGCGTAGCCAACGCCCCTCACCGTGCGGATGTAGCGCGGCAGCGCCGGATCGGGCTCGATCTTGTCCCGGATGTGGCTGATGTGGACGTTGATCGTGCGCTCGTCCTGCTCGAGCGCGTCGTCGTAGTCCCGCACGAGCTCCAGCAGCTGGCTGCGGGTGTAGACGCGGCCCGGTCGCGCCGCCAGATGACGCAGGAGATCGAACTCCGTCGTGGTCAGGCCGATGCGCTCGCCGTCGCGCGTCACCCGTCGACGCTCGAGGTCGATGACCAGGTTCTTGCGTCGCAGCGTGCGGCCGGTCTCGGTGTCGGCCAGCTCTCCGTAGGCGCGGCGCAGGAGCGCCTTGATCCTGGTGACCAGCTCGCGAACGCTGAACGGCTTGACGAGATAGTCATCGGCGCCCATCTCCAGCCCGACCACCTTGTCCACCTCGTCCGATCGCGCCGTGAGGAAGAGCACGGGTGCCCGCGTCTCACGCCGTAGCTGACGGAGCACCTCGAAGCCGTCGATGCCCGGCAGCCGCACGTCGAGGACCACGAGGTCGGGGGCGAGATCGGCGAAGTTCTTGATGGCATCCTCGCCCGTGGGCTGGACGCTCACCGCGTAGCCCTCGCGCTCGAGGGCAACCTGAACCCCCCGCGCGACTGCGGGCTCGTCCTCGACGATCATGATCGTGCCGGCCATGGCGGCAGTATAGGAACGGGCAGGCCGGTCCACGTTTTCCCTGCTTGAAGAAGCGTTAACCTGGCTGCGCCGATGACCGCTGCTTGCCCGCCCCGGCGCGCCGCGGTACGATGCCGCCTCGCACCCCGATGTTGCATTCCGACGAGATCGGTGCTGCCCGCCGCGCGACGAGCGACGACCGAGGCGCCCGATGACAGAGAGGATCACGACCACCGATGGACCTGGAGCTCACCCTCGACGCGCGTGAGGCGCAGGGCAAGGCCAACAAGCGGCTGCGCCGCGATGGCCTCGTGCCCGGCGTCGTGTACGGCAAGGGCGAGGATTCGACCAACGTCCAGGTCGATGCCAAGACCTTCGAGACGCTGTATCGCGCCGCGGGCAAGACCTCCGTCGTGAAGTTCAAGCTGCCGGGCGCGAACCGCGCCACGAGCGGATTCATCAAGAGCGTCCAGCGTCATCCCGTGAGCGGACAGCCGCTCCATGTCGACTACTACCTCGTGAACCTCAAGGTCGAGATGGAGGTCGACATCCCGCTCGTCTTCACCGGCGAGGCACCCGCGGTCGAGGAGACCGGCGGCACGCTGCTCCACAACGTGTCGAGCATCCACGTGAAGGCGCTGCCGACCGACATCCCGCACGAGATCAACGTCGACGTGTCGGTCCTCAAGAGCCTCGACGTGGCGATCCACGTGCGCGACCTCAGCCTGAACCGCGACCTCGTCCACGTCCTGACCGACGGGGACACGCTCGTCGCGACCGTCGTCCCGCCGCGGGTCGAGGAGGAGCCGGAGCCGGTCGTCGCCGAGGGCGAGGAGCTCGAGGGTGCCGAGGACGAGGGTGCCGAGGGCGCCGAGGGCACGGAGGGCGATGCCGGAGCGGCCGATGCCGGTGGGGACGCTGGCGGAGACGACTCCCGGTCCTGACCAGGATCGAGCACCAACGAGCGCGGGACCAGCGCCGCGACTGCGGCGCGTGAACGCGACTCGTCAACCGCACGCGTGATTCGCGTTAGCCGGCCAGGATGCCGCCCAACGGCGCGCGCGGAGCGTGGCGGCCGGCCGGTTCCCCTGCCCATGGCCGCTACTGAGAACCAGGAGCGCAGTTGTCAGCTGGCCACCCTTCGCTCGGTCAACCGCTCGCCTGACTCGCGGTAGCCGGCCGGCGCCCGGCCCTCTTGCACCGCGAGTGGCCCACATGTCAGCATCCGCGTGCCCGGTGTCGTAATCGTCCGGGCTGGAACGACGTCGGCGCTTGGCCCGATGGATCGCAATGGGGAGGGGACGAGCCGCGTGGTCCGAGCTGTCGCGATCGCCATCATCTGGCTTGCGGGCTGCGCGGCGTCGGGGCCGAGCACCGGGCCGAGCACTACGCCGATCGCATTTGATCCATTTGCCAGCGCTGAGTCAGCGTCTGATCTCCTCGACTGTGACGGCCGCATGTCGGAGATCGGCGGTCTGAGCGACGGCGGATTCGGTGACGACGGTGGCGCATCGACGCCGGATGAGGCATTCCGTGCCTGGTTGACGAGCAATCCCTTCGCGATCCCGAGATCGGACTATCGCAAGCTCGGTTCCGTTGGTGACCGCCACGTCTACGTCTTCGAGGCCAACGGTCGGATCAAAGTGGTGCTCGTGTTCGAACCGAGGCTCGACGAGCTCCGGGGCGGAACGCCGTTCAGGATCACCGAGCTGCGGGCGTGCGCGCCGTCGGAGTGGGGAGCGGAAGTCGACATGGGTGGAGGCCGCACGATCTGGGAGCACGAGGAGACGGGTCGCATCCTCATCGATATTGTCGGGCCGGAGCATTGCAGCTGGCAGTCCGCTCGCATTCTCCACCTCGAGAACCCGGACGGCACGCTCGACCGGCAGTACGTCCGCGACCCGCTCGGCGTCTTCAACGGCGTGCCCGGCTTCCTCGACACGTACGCAGAGGGCGTCGAGCTTCCCGATGATGCGACCTTCAGCGGATATCGCGCGGCGGATGGCGACGAGCTGTGGTTCACACCGGACGACCGCGCCGCCTACGTGGTCACGCCCGATGGGGTCGAACGCTGGCCACGACACGCCGAGGGCATCGGCTGCGCCTGACGCTCACTCGCCGATGAGGGCCTGGACCTCCCCGCGGATCGCCTCGATGTCAGCTTCCACGATGTAGCCACGCCCGTCGTTCCGATCGCCCTCGAACGTGATGAGGGGCGGTTGGATGACGAGCGTCTCGACCTCGGCGCTGGTGGCACGCCGCGCCAGCTCGAGCAGGGTCGGCAGGTCATCCAACGGCAGATCGGTCTCGAGCGAATCGAGCGAGTCGAGGACCGCCCGCAGATCGACGTCAGTCGCGGGATCCAGGAACTTCTCGACCAGCGCGACGAGCACCTCCTGCTGGCGGCCCATGCGCCCGTAGTCCTTGTCGACGCGAGTCCGAACATAGGACAGGGTCTGCCCGCCATCGAGCGTCTGGGGGCCTGCTGCCAGGTCGAGGTCGACGATCGGGTCCACGATCGGGTCCGGCGGTGAGACCTCGATCTCGTCGACCGCTTCGACGAGCTGTGCGAAGTCATCCATGTCGAGGACGACGTGGGCGTCGATCGGCACCTCGTACAGGGCCTCCATCGCGCCCACCAGGTCCTCGATCCCTCGCTGTCGGTACAGCCCGTTGACCTTGCCATCCCACGTTTCGCCATCGGCGAGTGGAACGTCAACCGTGTCTCGCGGCAGAGAGACGAGCGTCAGTCGCGACTGATCGGCGGACAGGCTGACGAGCATCAGCGCATCGGTGTTCGGCTCGGCGCCCTCGCCCTCGCGGCGCTCGTTGAGATCGGTCCCCACGTAGAGGACCGTCCAGCGGCGGTCGAGCAGTTCGGCGTTGAACGACGACTCGGCCGACGCGCTTGGCGCCGATGAGACCGACGCCGACGGCGAGGGAGAAGGCGATGCCTCGCGGCCCCCTGAGAGCAGGAGGAAGACGACGAGGCCGATGACGACGAGGACGACGAGGCCGATGACGATGGTGGTGGTTCGCTGCATGTGGGCCATTGTGCCGATTGACGGGTGGCATCATCGGGCCGTCATGACGAAGCACCTGCCGATCACCGTCGCCGAGTTCGAGCCGCTGGCGGAGGCCGCGGTCGAGCCGGCTGCCTGGGGCTACTACGCCGGCGGCGCCGGTGACGAGCGTTCGATCGCCGACAGCCGCGCCGCGTGGGACCGGCTGCGGCTCCGGCCACGGGTCCTCGTCGACGTTGAGAACCTGGATCTCTCGACGACGGCCTTCGGTACGCCCCTGCCCCACCCGATCATCGTCTCCCCGACGGCGTCCCACGACCTCGCCCATCCCGAGGCCGAGGTCGCCACCGCGCGCGGTGCGGCGGCGGCGGGTGCGCTCATGACGCTCTCGACCATTGCGTCCCGCACGATGGAGGACGTGGCCGCCGGGGCTCCCGGCGCGCCGCGCTGGTTCCAGCTCTACCCGCCGGCGGACCGGGAGGCGGCGCGCGCGCTCGTCGACCGGGCAGTCGCCGCCGGCTACGGCGCCATCGCGGTCACCGTGGACCTGCCATTGCCAGGGAACCGGGAGCGCGACGCGCGCAGCGGATTCTCGGTGAGCCTCGGAGCGCACCTTCCCCCGGACCAGCCGTCCGACCCGACCACCGGCCTGGTCATCATGCCGACGATGACCTGGGACGATCTTGATTGGCTCCGCTCCATCTGCCCGATCCCGCTGCTGGCCAAGGGCGTGCTGCGGGCCGATGATGCCGTTCGGGCGGTGGATGCCGGCTGCGATGGCATCTGGGTCAGCAACCACGGCGGCCGGCAGCTCGATACGGCAATTGCCGGCGCGGATGCTCTGCCGCAGATCGCCGGCGCCGTCGGAGATCGCGCGTTCCTGGTGGTTGACGGCGGCGTGCGCCGCGGAATCGACGTGCTCAAGGGCCTGGCGCTGGGCGCGGATCTCGTGGCGGTGGGTCGCCCGGCGATCTGGGGGCTGGCGGCCGACGGATCGAGCGGGGTCCAGCGCGTGCTCGAGATCCTGCGCGACGAGCTCCGCCTGGCCATGGCCCTGGCCGGCTGCCCGACCCTGGCGGAGGTGACCCCCGACTTGATCGTGTGAGGTTGGAGCCGAAGGTGAAATTCGAACCCACGACCGTCGGTTTACGAACTGGGGTGAGGGGCGTCCGTCGAGGTTCAACGCGGACATTCCGTGCTCGGGACGAGCTGAGCATCGGCCAAAGCGTCCGCCCAGACAGCCGACGTTGCATCTACGGGGGCGTCATCTGGCGCGTCAGCGGTCGGCGGCCCGCTCCCCGTTGATTCTGACTCGGCGTGTTCAGATGGCCGGCGGCGGCCCTGGGAGCAAGGTCCGAGATTCACTCCCACCCCGACGTATCATTCCCCCACGAGTAGAGGTGTGGCGTGTGTCGACGATCGTCGGCCGCGAAGCGGAACTTGCATCGGTCCAGGCGTTCCTGGCTGATGCAAGCCGGAGGCTGAGCGCGCTCCATCTTCACGGCGAGGCAGGCATCGGCAAGAGCACCGTCTGGCAGGCCGCCCTCGCCGAGGCGGCGCGGATCGGATGCCGGGTCGTGAGCACC
>JAGXHP010000014.1 GCA_024636135.1 Chloroflexota bacterium | reverse complement strand
TCGCAAGAACAACGTCACCGGCCTCGAGCTGCGCTTCAACCCGATGAAGCGCAACCGCGGCGGCGAGCAGGACCTCGATCACATCATCGCGGCCGCGGTGCGGGGCATGGACCGCGCCATTCTCGAGTATCCCCAGGTGCGGGCCGGGCTCATCTTCTGCCTCGATCGGTCGTTCGCGCCGGCGCTCAACGAGATCATCGCCTCCAAGGCGATCAGCTGGCGAAGTCGCGGCGTCATCGGCATCGACATCGCCGGCCCGGTGACCGCGGGATTCCGTTTCGCGGACTACGCCAACATCTATGCCGAGTGCCGCCGCGCGGGTCTCGGGCTGACGGTGCACGCCGGCGAGACCGGCGGGGCGGACGAAGTGCGGGAGGCGCTCGAGGCGCTCGAACCCGATCGCATCGGCCACGGTGTGCGCAGCGTGGAGGATCCGACCGTGCTCGCCATGCTCCGCGAGCGTGGCACCGTGCTCGAGGTCTGCCCGAGCTCGAATCTCAATACCCGGGTTCTCGGCGGCATGAGTGAGGTGCGACGCGTGGTGCGGGCGCTCACGGACGGCGGCGTCAGGTTCACGGTGAGCACGGACGGTCCCGAAATGCTGCGCACGTACCTGCGGGACGAGCTGAACCTGCTGCTGCGCCACGAGATCCTGGACCTCGACGAAGTGCAGCGGGTGCTCGATACCGGCAACCAGGCGAGCTTCCTGGATCGCGCGCCGGTGATCGAGACGTCGGTCTCGACGCGCAGCGAGGACCGCAGCGGCGATGCGCCGATGCCCGTCGAGGTGGGCGGCTAGGACCGTATACTGCCGGCCGTGTCATCGATCTGGCGACCGGTCCGCGAGCGTGCCCCGGCACGGAGCCTGATGGTCGTCGTCGCGCATCCCGGAGACGAGGCCTTCGGCTTCGGCGGGGCGATCGCGAGTGCCGCCGCGGCAGGGGCCTACGTCGTCGTCGTGTGCGTGACCCGTGGATGGTTCGACGCTCGGTTGACCGACGCGTCGCCGGCCCCCGGCGGAAAGAACCGCGACCTCAAGCACGGCGCGGTCACCTGGCGCAATCTCGACACCGTGCGCGAGGACGAGCTCCGGCGGTCGGTCGCGCTGCTCGGCGTGCGTGTCGTACGGATGCTTGACTATTCCGAGGGCGACCTCGATCGCGAGGATTTCGATCACCTCGTCGGTCGCATCGTCGAGCCGATCCGCATGCATCGCCCCGAGGTCATCCTGTCGTTCGGGCCGGACGGGGTCACCGGCGACACCGATCACGTCGTGCTCTCGCGAGCGGTGAGAGCCGCCTACGACCGCGCGGCCGAGCCACTCGCCTACGAGGACGACCTCGAAGAGGACCAGGTCGCCTGGCGGGCGGCAAAGCTCTACGAGCTGGTGGTGCCGACCGATGTCGTAGCCTCGCTCGGCGAACAGAAGCCGGCCAGTGGGTATGGATCGCCGGCCGAGCCGACCGTTGCCCTCGAGCTCGGTGATCTGGCCCAGCTGAAGCTCGCCGCCATCAGCCGCCACGTGTCGCAGACCGGGTCGTCGGGCCCGTTCCACGACTGGGGCGCCGAGCGACGCGACGCGTGGATCGGGACCGAGCACTACCGGCTGGCGGCGTCGGCGCTGCCGCTCGCCGTGGATGGTGAGAGCTCGTTGTTCGACGGACTGGCCTGAGCCTCCCGGCCGCCCGCGTGAAGGGGGCGGCCCTACCTGCTACGCTCAGCGAGCCGCATCGGTCCCGCACGAAGGAGCCCCCGAGCCAGCCCATGTCCGATCTGCTCACAAACGACAACATCCTCGCCGCGCTCGGCAGCGTGAAGGACCCCGAGATCGGGCGCGACCTGGTCTCGCTCGGCATGGTGAAGAACGTCCTGATCGATGGCAGCGTGGTCGACCTCACCGTGGAGCTCACAACCCCGGCCTGCCCGCTCAAGGCGACGATCGAGAGCGACATCGGCGACGCGCTGAGCGCCATCGGCGCCACCACCGTGCGCGTCGACTGGGCCAGCAACGTCAAGCGCTCCTTCGGCGGCCCGGCAGCCGACCTGATCCCCGGGGTGAAGAACACGATCGCGGTCGCGTCCGGCAAGGGCGGAGTGGGGAAGTCGACGGTGGCCGTGAACCTCGCGGTCAGCCTGGCCCGGGATGGCGCGCGCGTCGGACTGCTCGATGCGGACATCACCGGACCCAACGTGCCGCTGATGATGGGCACGCAGGGCGCTCACGTCACCGGATCGGGCGGCAAGCCGAATCCGGTCGTCAGTCACGGCGTGCAGATGATGAGCATCCAGTACTTCCTCCAGGCCGATGCGCCGGTGATCTGGCGCGGGCCGCTCATCCACAGCGCCATCGCCCAGTTCCTGCGCGACGTCGAATGGGGCGAGCTCGACTACCTCGTCATCGACCTGCCTCCGGGGACCGGGGACGCGGCGCTCTCCCTGAGCCAGCTCATCCCGCTCACGGGAGCGGTGATCGTCACCACCCCGCAGGAGGTGAGCCTCCTCGACGCCCGCAAGGCGATCGGGATGTTCAACAAGGTCAACGTGCGGACGCTGGGCGTCATCGAGAACATGAGCGGGTTCGTCTGCCCGAACTGCAGCGAGGAGCACGACATCTTCGGATCGGGCGGTGGCGAGAAGATCGCCCGCGAGCTCGAGCTCGAGGTGCTGGGCCGCATCCCGCTCGAGCCGGCCGTCCGGGCAGGTGGCGATGCCGGGGTGCCGATCACCTCGCCGCAGTATCCCGGTGGCGAGAGCTCACCCGCCGCGAGCGCCATGCGCGAGGTCGCCCGCACGGTGGCCGGCAAGGTGAGCGTCCTGGCGGCCCCGGTGGCGGTCGGCAGCGGCTCCATCTGACCCTGAAGGGGCGTACGGAAGTTCCACCATCGGGGGATTGCGGACCCCGGGTCGCCCGGTAACACTGCGGCAATGCGGATTGCTGCCATCTCCGATATCCACGCCAACCTGCCCGCCCTGCGGGCCGTCCTCGACGACATCGCCAAGATCGGCGCCGATGCCGTCTATTGCACCGGCGACGTCGTGGGGCGCGGGCCGCATCCCAACGAGACGGTGCAGCTGCTCCGCGATCTCGAGATCCCGACCGTCCAGGGCAACTGGGATGAGGCGGTGGGAATGGACCGCGAGCAGACGGGAGCCGCGTGGGAGTCGGCTGAGGCCGAGGCCACCGGGGATGCGTCGATGCGCTGGACGGCTGGTGTGATGCTCGAGGAGCATCGATCCTGGCTGCGGCAGCTACCGAAGACGCTGCGCCTGGACGTCGCGGGTCGCTCGATGTACCTGTTCCACGGCTCGCCGATTCGCGAGAACGAGTACCTGTGGTCCGACCGCCCGTCCCGGGTGCTGGCCCGGATCGCGAGCGACGAGGCCGACGATCTCTTCTGCTTCGGCCACACGCACGAGGCGTTCCATCGGGTCGTGGGCCAGGCGCACTTCGTTGCCTGCGGGTCGGTTGGCTGCGGCACTGAGGGAGACGCCCGTGCGCGATACGCGGTCATCTACATCGGCGATCCGGAGATCGCCATCGGGTTCCGGTCGGTCGACTACGACCACCTGTCGGTGGTGCGCGACATGACTGCCGAGGGACTGTCGGTCGACCTCTTGCGCGAGCCTCCGAGCCAGCAGCCGCATACCCCGACGCAGGCGATTTCTGGCTGACCTTCAGGAACTCGAGGTCGACTCCGCTGCATCGGGCTTCGCCGCGGCGCGGCGCTCGCGTTTCTCACGCGAGTAGGGGCGGCCAATGGCCGCCGGGGCCATCGAGCGCCCGACCACGCCCGCCAGCACGATGATGGTGATCAGGTACGGCACGGCGCCGTAGAACTGGGTCGGCACGCCGGACAGAAATTCGCCCAGCGCCCCCTCCGGCGGGCCGAAGCGCACTGCGCGCTGGATTCCCTCCGAGGCTGTGAACAGGAGTGCCGCTCCCAATGCGCCGAGCGGGGTCCAGCGCCCGAAGATGAGGGCCGCAAGCGCGATGAATCCTCGACCGTTCGTCATCTCGCCCTGGAACGAGTTCCCGAACTCGATGGTCAGGTAAGCCCCTGCCAAACCGGCGAACACGCCACCCAGGATGACGTTCCGATAGCGCAGCCCGATCACGTTGATGCCGACGGTCTCGGCCGCCTCCGGATGCTCACCGACCGCGCGAGTGCGCAGGCCCCAGCGCGAGCGGAAGAGGAGAATCTGCATGACGATCACCGCCACCAGCAGTGCGAGGCCGATCGGTCCCTGTGAGAGGACCGCATCGAACAGCCAGCCGACGCCTGGCAGGTCGGCGAGCGCGGTCGGCGTCTCCCAACGGCTGAACTGGCCCGCGGATGGCGGCGCCGACCGGCTGACGAGCAGGTTCAGGTAGCCGGTGATGCCGACCGCGAAAATGTTGATGATCGTGCCCGAGATGATCTGGTCGGCGCGAACCGTGATCGAAAGCCAGGCATGGACGAGGCTCACCAGCATGGCGGCCGCGATGGCGGCAGTGAGCCCGATGAGCAGCGGGGCGCTAATGCCGAGCGGACCGATGACATCGCTCGGGACGAGCTGCGCGGTGAGGGAGGCCGTCCACCACGCGACGAAAGCCGCGGTCAGCATCATCCCCTCGATACCGATGTTGACCACGCCGGAACGCTCGTTCATGAAGCCGCACAGGGCGCCGAGGGCAATCGGCGTGGCCGCCCCCACGATCGTCGGCGCGATGATCGGAAAGACGTCGATCAGGTAGCCGATGAACTGGAAAACGACGCCGATGATCGGGATGCCGTACACGACGTCCATGGCTACTTCGCAACCTGCTCGCCGTACGAGCGGGTGACCGTCTGCAGCTCGGACACACTGCCTCCGTCGGCGCGCAGCCGGAAGATGGCTCGCACGATGAGGTCAGCGGCGAGGAAGAACAGGATCACCGCCTGGAGCACGTTGATCATCTGGACCGGAATCCCGGCCTGGATCTGCATGAGCCCGGCGCCGGCCCGCATCGCGCCGAACAGAAGTCCGGCGAAAAGAATGCCGACCGGATGCGCGCGCCCGAGGAGCGCGACGGCGATGGCGTCGAATCCGACGCTTGTCGCATAGGCGGCGGGCATGTGGCGGATCTGCCCCAGGATCTCGATCGAGCCGGCGAGGCCGGCGAGCAGGCCGGCGATCGACATGGTGAGGATGATGAGTGCACGCGGGTGCATGCCGGCATAGCGCGCCGCGTCGGGATTCGCGCCGACCGTCCGGATCTCGAATCCCAGCGTGCTGCGGAACAGCAGCCATGCGATGGCGGGCACGGCGAGCGCCGCGAACAGCACCCCGAGGTGGCCGTTGCGCCCGATGAGAATCGGAAGTGCGGCACTGACGATCGTGTCGGTCTTGGCGAACGACGCCTCGGCGCCGCGCAGGGGCCCGGAGACGATATAGGCCACCAGCTGGATGGCCACGAAGTTCAGCATGATCGTGGTCACGACTTCGTGCGCTCCGGTGTAGGCCTTCAGGAAGCCGGGGATGAAGCCATAGGCCATGCCGGCGGCCATGCCCGCCGCGATCGCGATCGGGATGGCGATGAACGGCGACAGCCCCGCGACGCTGACCCCGACGGCGGCGGTGGCCAGGGCGCCCATCAGGAACTGTCCCTGGGCCCCGATGTTGAACAACCCCGCCTTGAAGCCGATGCCGACGGCGAGCCCCGCCAGCACCAGCGGCGTCGCCTGCGCGAGCGTGTTGATGATGCCGTTCAGCGATCCGAGCGACCCGCTGACGAGCGCCCAATAGGCCGTCAGCGGGAGCATGGGATTGAGCTCGCCGTCGACGAGCGGGCTGGACGCGATGATGAAGATCGCGCCGACAAGGAGGGCCAGGACGATGGCGGCCGCCGGGAGCAGTGTCGTGCGGAGGACGCGCTGCGCCAATGAGCCGTTCCCGGCGCCGGGTGGGACGGATGCCTGTGGCGGTTGCTCCGCGCTCACGTTCTCGCTCGTCGCCGGCTCCTTGGTCATGATGCTGCTTTCTCGCCGGTTGCCTCCCGGCCTCCGGTCGCCATGAGGAGCCCGACCTCTTCGCGATTCGTCTCCCTCGCGTCGATGATGGTGGCGAGTCGCCCGCGATACATGACGCCGATGCGGTCGGCGAGCTCGAGGACCTCGTCGAGCTCTGCCGACACCAGCAGCACACCGACGCCTGCGTCGCGCTTGGCGATGGCCTGGCGGTGGATGAACTCGATGCTGCCGACATCGAGGCCGCGTGTCGGCTGGTCGAGCAGCAGGAAGCGCAGCTCGCCGTCGAACTCGCGAGCCACCACGACCTTCTGCTGGTTTCCGCCCGAGAGCGTCCCGGCCGTGACGTCGGGAGAGGGGGTCCGGATGTCGTACTCGGCAATCACGCGATCCGCGTACTTCCGGATGGCATCCTCGTCACGGACCAAACCGCGGGCGTAGGGCGCGCGGTAGTACTCGTTGAGTGCAAGGTTGTCGGTCAGGGGGAAGCTCAGCACGATCCCGTAGCGGTGACGGTCGGCCGGCACGAAACCGACGCCCAACTGGTGGAGGCGTCGCGGACTAGCCCCGGTGACGTTCCGACCTTCGAGCACGACGCTGCCTGAGGTGACGCGTCGGAGTCCGGCGATGACCTCCCCGAGCTCGTCCTGTCCGTTTCCGGCGACCCCCGCAATACCGAAGATCTCACCCGCCCGCACCTCGAACGAGACGTCATGGACGGCCTCGCGTCCGCGGTCGTCCTTCACCCGCAGGTCGGCCACCGACAGCATCGGCTCGCCCGGATGGCTTTCGCCACGATCCACGGTGAGCTGCACCTCTCGGCCGACCATGAGCTCGGCGAGGTCGTCTTCGTCCGTCTTGTCCGGCACGCGCGTGCCGACCACCGCGCCGCGGCGGATGACCGTGATGCGATCCGCTACCTCGAGCACTTCATAGAGCTTGTGACTGATGAAGATGATGGCGTGGCCCTCCGCGCGGAGGCGACGAAGGACCTCGAAGATCTCGCGCGTTTCCTGGGGCGTGAGGCTGGCGGTGGGCTCGTCGAGGACGAGAACTCGGGCCTGGCGGTAGAGCGCCTTGAGGATCTCGACGCGCTGCTGCCAGCCGACCGACAGCGTGCCCACCGGGGCGTCAGGATCGACCTCCCACCCGAACGTGGCCCCGAGCTCGCGGATGCGCCGAGCTGCCGCCGCCCGATCGAGCAGGATCGGGTTGGCCATCGGCTCGTCGCCGAGGAGGATGTTCTCTGCGACGCTGAGCACCGGGACGAGCATGAAGTGCTGGTGGACCATGCTGATGCCGCGCCGGATGGCGTCGCTCGGGTCGGTGATCTCCACGGGTGATCCATCAATGAGGATCTCGCCCTCGTCCGGGGCGGCGAGTCCGTAGAGGATGTTCATGAGGGTCGACTTCCCCGCCCCGTTCTCACCGAGAAGGG
>JAGXHP010000013.1 GCA_024636135.1 Chloroflexota bacterium | reverse complement strand
GTCGTGTGGGGCATCACCGTCGTGGCCGATTCGGCGCAGTTCTCGACCGCGGTGAGTGAGCTCTCCCCACCCGGCACGGCGGGATCCGCCCTTGCGCTCCAGACCGCCGCGGGGTTCCTGCTCACCGGTATCACGATGGTCGGCATCGGCCTCCTCGATCCGACCGATCAGCAATCGTGGACGCTGGCCTTCGCCATCCTGGCGGCGGGGCCCGCGGTCGGCATCGCTGCCATGCTGCGGCTGCGCCGGCGACCCGATGCGGGCCGCATGGCGGGCGGTCGTCGCTAGGCCAGACTGGTGTGGCGCACCAGCTCACGCCCATACGCGTGCTGGGTCCCGGGCGACCTCGGCGATGCGGGCCGCATCGGCGGGAAGGGCGTCCCGCACCACGACCGGCGTCACGCGTCAGACACCTCGACATGGAGCGGAACACCGCGGTGGACAGCGTCGGAGACCGGGCAATGGTCGACCGCCCACACCGCGAGCTCCTCCAGGTGCTCGAGCCCGATTCCATCGGCGGTCATGCGGAGCGAGACGCGAACCGAGAGTGGTCCGGCTGGCGTCGACGCATCGAGGCCCAGGATGCCACGGTCGTCGGACTCGGAATCGACGTCCACCTCGACCCGGAACCCGGACCAGCCGAGCTGGGCCGCGCGCATCGTTGCCAGCGAAGCGACGCAGGAGGCCAGAGCTGCCCGCAGGAACCAGCCGGGGCTCGGGTGCGCGCCACCTCCCCCCACCGCCGCGGGCATGTCGGTCTCGAGGACCTCGCCACCCGCCCCGTCGACCCGGACATGCAACCCGGAGACGACCCTCGCGGTCGCCAGCGAATCGGTGTACCGCGCCTCGTCGGGGTGTTCGCCGAGATAGGCGGAAGCGCCCTCGATCGCGGTGCGGATCGCATCGGTCATGATTTCTCCTCCACCAGGTTCCGGAACTGGTCTTCGTCAAGGATCGTGACGCCGAGCTTCTCTGCCTTGGCGAGCTTGCTGCCGGCCTTATCGCCGGCCACGAGGTAATCGGTCTTCGCCGAAACCGAGGACGCGGGATGCCCACCGGCCGCCCGGATCGCGGCCTCGGCCTCCGGGCGGGTGAATCCGGCGAGGGTGCCCGTGACGACGAGCGTCTTCCCGCTCAGGGGTCCGTCGACAGGCTCGGCAGGCGCACCCGCCAGCGGCGCCTCCGCTTCCACCCCGGCGTCCAGCAGCCGATGGAGCGCGTCGCGCGTGTGCTCATCGCCGAAGAAGCGGGCGATCCCCTCCGCCACCACGCCGCCGATCCCGCTGACCTCGGTCAGGTCTTCCACGGTCGCCTCGCGCAGCCGATCCGCCACCCGGCGCGTCCATCCGGCATCGGACTCGTCGTTCTCGCGTGGAAGCTCGCGCGCCAGCCAACCGGCGAGGTCGATGGCAGTCTGCTCGCCGACATGCCGGATTCCGAGGCCGTTGATGATCTTGCCGAGCGGACGCCGCCGCGCTGCCTCGATGGCACCTGAGAGGTTCTCGGCGCTCTTGCGGCCGAGCCGATCGAGATCGGCGAGCGTATCCGCATCGAGCCGAAAGACATCCGCCGGCTCCTTGACCAGCTCGCGCTCGACCAGCTGGACCATGATCTTGTAGCCGAGTCCGTCGATGTCCATGCCGCCGCGCCCGCTGAAGTGCAGGAGGCCGCCGATGCGCTGCGCCGGGCAGTAGGGGTTCGGACAGCGCGTCACGACCTCGCCCTCCTCCCGCAGCGCCTCAGTGCCGCACACGGGGCATGCGGCCGGCATGTCCCACGCCACTTCGGTGCCGTCACGCGCGTCGACGACGGCGCTCACGACCTCGGGAATCACGTCCCCCGCGCGCTGGAGCACGACGGTGTCACCGACGCGCAGGTCCTTGCGGCGAATCTCGTCGATGTTGTGGAGCGTCGCGTTGCGCACGGTGGTCCCGCCAACGAACACCGGTGTCACGTGGGCCACGGGCGTCATGGCACCGGTGCGCCCCACGTACACCTCGATCTCCTCGAGCTTCGTGGTCACCTGCTCCGCGGGGAACTTGTAGGCGGTGGCCCACCTCGGGGCGCGCGAGACGAAGCCAAGTCGCTCCTGGTCGGCGAGCGAATCGACCTTGATGACGATCCCATCCGTCTCGTACTCCAGATCGCGGCGGGCCTCAGCCCACTCCTCCACGTAGCCGATCACGGCGTCCACGCCGCGCACGACGCGAACGTTCGGGTTCACGGGGAATCCGAGCCGTCGGAGCAGGTCGAACGACTCCGAGTGCGTTGCGAGGCCGTGGGCACCGACCAGCTGATAGGTCCAGAGGCTGAGGCGTCGACTGGCCGTGACCGCCGGGTCCTTCTGCCGCACGGTCCCGGCGGTGGTATTCCGGGCATTCGCATACAGCGGCCTTCCCTCTCGCTCCAGCTGCTCGTTGAGCGCCGCAAACGCGCCTCGGGGCATGTACACCTCGCCGCGGACCTCGAGCTCGTCGCCCGGCGGGTCCTCCTTCAGGACGAGGGGAATCGCACGGACCGTCCGCAGGTTGGGCGTGACGTCCTCGCCCGTCGTGCCGTCCCCGCGCGTGGCGCCACGGACGAACCGCCGCCCCTCGTAGCGCAGGCTGATCGCCAACCCGTCGATCTTCAGCTCGCAGACGTAATCGACCGGCGTGTCGTCGGCGGCGAGCCCCAGGCCCTTGCGCACGCGGGCATCGAAGTCGCGCAGCTCGTCGGTGCCGAAGGCGTTGCCCAGGCTGAGCATCGGCACCGCGTGGCGGACCGACGGAAACCCACCCTCGACCGGGGCGCCCACGCGCTGCGTCGGCGAATCCGGTGTGCCGAGCTCGGGGTGCGCCGCCTCGAGGTCGACGAGCTCGCGGAAGCGGAGGTCGTACTCGCGATCACTGATCGTCGGTGCGTCGAGCACGTGGTAGCGATGGTTGGCGTCGTCGAGCAGTGTGCGCAGCTCGGCCGCGCGAACGGCCGGGTCAGTCTCCGTCATCGGCGCGACCTCAGTCCCCGTCCTCGTCGTCATCATCATCGTCATCGGCGAACCAGGCGCGAAGGTGACCGGCGTGCTCCGCGTAGTGGTCCGCGCCGTCGTAGCGGATCACCTCCTCGACGCGGTCGCCGTTGCCAAGCCGCAGGCCAAGGAGCGCGGGGTCGAGCGCGACAAGCCCGGCGCGGAAGGCCTCGAATGCCGCCTCCTCGCGCGCCAGCGCATCCGCCGGAGCCGTCGCACGCGCATCGGCCAGGATGCGGGCGTTCATGGCGTCGGTGTCGTCCGTGGAGTAGGCGAACTCGGCGGCGCGACCCGTCGACGCAAGCTCGAGCGCCCTCGACGCATGCTCGGCCCAGGCCGCAAGGTGGACGACCATGTCGCGCACGCTCCAGTCCTCCATGACACCCGGGACGGTGACCAGGCCGGCGTCCACGGCCCCGAGCGCCTTGATGAAGTCGGCGCGGGCGGCGGTGAGGTCCGCGACCAGACGGTCATCCATCGTTCTCCCCCTTTCGAATGCGGCGCAGCTCGTCGAGATGCTCGAGGTAGTGAGCGGGTCCGTCCTCGCGGACCGCATGCTCGAGCGTGTCCCCGTCGGGCAGGACTTCAGCGAGCAGCGCGGGGTCGAGCGCGCCGATGCGCTCGAGCAACGCATCGACCGATGCCGATTCCCGTCGTTGGACGGTGGCGAGATCGGTCGCCCGTGCCACGCGAGCCACGGTCTCGTTGATGTCATCGACCGATGGCTCGAGCGCGGGGGGACCGGCACCCTCCTCCATGCCGTGGATGGCCTCGGTCGCGTGTCCCGCCCAGTAGCCGAGGTGGGCCACGAGCTCGCGAACACCCCACTCGCCGAGCAATCGCTGGGCGTTCAGCTGGGTCGGACTCAGGCGCGCGACCTCACCGAGGAACGCATCGCGGGCCTCGACCAGGTCGGCGGCAAGCTCGGCGGGCGTCGTCACGAGACGCGATCCAGTCCCGCGTAGGCGGCGATCAGCCGCTTCACGCCCTCTCCCACGAACGCCACCGTCACCTCCTCGTCGCCCTTGACGATCCGGCTGCTGACCACGATCCCGTCGCCGAATCGACGATGCCGAACCCGATCGCCCGCCTTCCACGCCGGGTCCTCCTCCGCCCCGAGGGCATCACCGGCGCCCGGCGCGGAGAATGTGCCGCTCCCGAGGTCCACGGCCGCCGTCGGCTGATAGGTGGCCGATGCCACGCGCTGCCGGGCAGCGTCCAGCTGACGACCCACCGGACGCGGGGCCGCCGCCATGTCGGGCAGCGAGGTCGGGCGCAGCGTCTCCTGCACGCGCCGCGTGGGTGAGCGATAGCCGCTGGGCTGCCATCCTCCCTCGTCGGTGCCGCGCGGCCAGTCGCCGCCGCGACGGAACGGCGCAGCACTGCGCTCGGCCGCCAGCAGCTCCTCGGGAAGCTCGGCCAGGAAGCGACTGGGGTCCGACTGCGCGCCGACGCCATACGTCGATCGGTGATGGGCGTGCACGAGGTACAGGCGGTCCTTGGCCCGCGTCATGCCGACGTAGGCGAGGCGCCGCTCCTCCTCGAGCTCGCGCTCGTCCTCGAGCGCACGGCGGTGCGGCAGGAGGCCCTCCTCCATGCCCACGATGAAGACCACCGGGAACTCGAGACCCTTGGCGGCGTGCAGCGTGATGAGCGTCGCCCGATCCGGCGCCTCGTCCAGCTCGTCCTGGTCGCTGACCAGGGCCACCTCCTCGAGAAAGCGAGCGAGGCCCTCGGGAGGCGCGATCTCGTCGAACTCGGCCGCGTGGTTGCGCAGCTCGGTCACGTTGGCCCAACGCTCCTCGCCGTCGTCGGTGCCGTCCTGGATCGACGCCTGCAGGCCCGAACGTTCGAGCGCCGCATCGAAGATCGCCGATGGCGGCTCGGCCGGCACCATGGCCTGGAGGCCACGCATGAGCTCGGCGAACACCGCCAGCTGGGCACGAGCTCGGGGTGCCAGGTTCGGGTTCTCGCCCGCCTGGACGACCGCGTCGAACATGCTCACCCCACGTGACTCGGCCCAGGCGTTGATCTCCTCGACGGTCTTGGCGCCGATGCCGCGAGCTGGCACGTTGATGATCCGACCCAGGGCCACCCTGTCGCCCGGGTTGCGGGCCAGCCGGACATAGCCGAGCGCGTCCTTGACCTCGCGACGCTCGTAGAAGCGGGTGCCGCCGACGAGCTGGTACGGGATGCCGAATCGCATCAGCGACTCCTCGATCACGCGGCTCTGCGCGTTGATCCGATACGCGATCGCGATGTCGCCGTAGCGCAGTGACCCGTCCTCGTCATCGGCGCGTGAGGTGAGCAGCCGGGCCATCGACCCGCGGCCCGCCCCGCCCACGAGCTTCTCGACCTGCCGGGCGACGAATTCCGCTTCCTCGTACTCGTTGTAGGCGTCGAAGAGCGTGATCTGCGCGCCCCCTCCACGATCGGTCCACAGGCGCTTGTCCTTGCGTCCGGTGTTGCGACTGACGACCGCGTGTGCCGCGTCGAGAATCGTCTGCGTCGAGCGATAGTTCTGCTCGAGCTTCACGACCTTGGCCTCGGGATAGTCCGTCTCGAAGTCGAGGATGTTGCGCAGGTCCGCACCACGCCACGAGTAGATCGACTGATCGTCGTCGCCCACCACCGCAAGATTCTTGTGCTTGGCGGCGAGGTGCCGGCAGAGGAGGTACTGGGCACGGTTCGTGTCCTGGTACTCGTCGACGTTGATCTGCTGCCAGCGGCCCTGGTAGCGCGCCAGCACATCGGGGTGCTGCTCGAACAGGAAGACGGTCCGCATCAGCAGGTCGTCGAAGTCGACCGCGTCGTCCTCGCCCATCTGGCGCTGGTACGCCCCGTAGACCCGGGCAGCCGTCTCGTCGAAGTAGTTCGTCGCCTGCTTGGTCGCCGTGGCGACATCGGCGAGCTCGTCCTTGCGCTGGCCGATCCAGGCCAGCATTCCGGCCGGGCTGAAGCGCTTCTCGTCAAGATCCAGGCGCTTCAGGATCGACTTCACCAGCGCGACCTGGTCGGCACGGTCGTAGATCGTGAAGCTCCGGGTGAGGCCGATGGCCGTCCCTTCGCGACGCAGGATTCGCGCACAGAGCGAGTGGAACGTCCCGATCGCGGCCTCTCGCGCGGCCTGCTCGCCGATGAGCCCGGCTATCCGCTCGCGCATCTCCCCGGCCGCCTTGTTGGTGAACGTGACGGCCACGATCTGCCAGGGCTTGTAGCCCGATGCGATGAGGTAGGCAACGCGGTGCGCGAGCACGCGGGTCTTCCCGCTCCCGGCGCCCGCCAGGATCAGCAGCGGGCCGGAGACATGGCTGACCGCCTCCCGCTGCGGCGGGTTCATGCGCTCCAGGATCTCCTGGGGAGACAGGCGCGGGACGGTTGTGCTGGGAGCGGCGTCGGGCATCAACCCGATTCTACGGGCGGCCCGTCGTCAGCGCAGAGCTCGGCGCGAGGGGTGCGTCAGCTGCGGTGCGAGCGAGACCGGAGGCGGGTCGGCACGGGGACGGGGACGACGCGGCTCCGCTCGAGCGTGACACTGACCGCAAGAACGATCAGGACGGCGATGACTTCCATGACGGGAGCCAATGCATGGCGCGTGCCAGCGTCGTCAGTCGCGGACGTAGACCGGCTGGACCTGGACCACCGAGCGAGGCTGGGTCGACAGGGATGGCCATTCGCCGGCCATGGTCACGGCCTCGTCGATATCGGCGACCTCGACCACGATGAAGCCACCGAGGAACTCCTTCGACTCGACGAAGGGCCCGTCGGTGACGGCGATTCCCTCCTCCTGCCGGCCAGGCCTCAACGTCTTCACCAGGCTCGGCCGGTCGAGCTCCTCACCGCTCACCACGTGCTCGCGCCACTTGCCGAACCAGGCGTGGTGACGATCGACATCCTCGGCCTGCTCGGCCGCCGTCATCGCCTCCCACGTGGCGGCGTCGTCGGGGTGGACGTAGGTGAACATCACGCAGCGCATCGGATTCTCCTTCCGTTCCGTGTCGGGCACCATTCGCGCCCGACCTTGGTCTACCCGTTTCATCACGAACCGTGGCGGCGACGCCGCACCGCACCGCTGTGGGAGCGGACGGCTGGTTTATGCGGACAACGACGAAGCCCGGGCCAG
Source organism: Chloroflexota bacterium (assembly GCA_024636135.1). GTDB lineage: Bacteria > Chloroflexota > Limnocylindria > QHBO01 > QHBO01 > JACDBZ01. The sequence goes on along the minus strand of JAGXHP010000013.1, from coordinate 2,512 downwards.
CGTTGGCCCGGGCTTCGATGCGGAGATGGATCGGTCAGCGGGTGCGGCCCGCCGCCACCGCCCAGTAGCCCGCGAGGGAGAGCCCGCCGAGGGCCAGCATGGCGAGCACCGCCGCCAAGCCCGTCGTTGGGCCGCTCTCGTCGGTCGGGGCGACCGCCGCGTTCGGCAGCAGGCTGACGACCGGAGAGGGGCTGGGCGCCACCACGTTGTTCGTGATGTTCGCGGAGCAGATGACCAGGGCTCCACCCCCATTGGCCGAGCCATTGCACTGGTTGATGGTGATGCCGAGGGACGAGGGCATCGTGCCGCTCGCGGTGCAGGTCAGCTCAACCAGGGTCCCCCCATTGGCCGAGCCATTGCATTGGGTGATCGTCGCGCCGGAGGTTGTCGCCGGGAAGGGGTCGCAGCCGGTCGTGATGCCGTCGCCCGAACCGACGCACTGGTTCACCGTGGCGTCCGTCGCACCAGGGCTGACGCCGATGAAGTCGTTCGTGACCTCAACGCTGCAGCGGAGCGTGCCGCCCCCGCCGTTGATCGCGTCGTTGCACTGAGTGACCGCGGTAACTGGCTCGGTCAGGACGCTTGTCTCGGTCGTGCAAGCCGCCTCCGGGTCGCCCGCAGCGCCGTGACACTCGCGGACCGTGACCGTCGCGGATCCGCCGCTGGCGGTGATCGTATTGACGACGGTGACCTCGCAGATCAGGCCAAGGCCACCGGTGTTGTCGACACCGTTGCTGCAGGTCGTGGTCGCGGCGATCGTCGCAGCGGACGCGGGCGAGGTGGTGATGAGTGATCCGGCCGCCAGCAGCGCGAAGGCGAACAGGCCGGAGAAGAGGAAGGTGAGGGGGCGACTCATGGCGACACCTGCAAGGGTCGAGCGTCGGAGGCCAATGGGATATTCAGCGGCGGGCGCCCGTGCGTTTGACTCTGGCGCGGCATCCGCCAGAAGTCAAGCGGACCATCGGGCGGAGCTGATACCCGCCCGCGGCGACAGGCCGGCCCCGGTAGCAATCTGGGTAGCACAAGAGCCGGGCACCCGCGGACGGATGACCCGGCTCTCTTCCTGTTTCGTGCGTGCGCCGCAGTTGACGGACGCCAGCGAACGCTATCGGCCGCTCTAGAAGTCCATCCCGCCGCCGGGCGGCATGCCACCCATTGCCTTCTCCTTCTCGGGGAGGTCGGTGATGACCGTCTCCGTGGTCAGGAGCAGGCCGGAGATCGACGCGGCGTTCTCGAGCGCCGACCGCGTGACCTTGGCCGGATCGATGACGCCCCCGGCGAACAGGTCGCCGTACTCGCCCTTGGCGGCATCGTAGCCGCTGCCGGCGGGGAGCTTGCGCACGGCCTCGACGACAACGGAGCCTTCCTGGCCCGCGTTGATCGCGATCTGCCGCAGCGGCTCCTCGAGAGCGCGACGCAGGATGTTCACGCCGATCAGCTCGTCACCGAGCACCTCGACCTTGTCGAGTGCCGGCAGGGAGTGGATGAGGACCGAGCCGCCACCGGCGACCATGCCCTCCTCGACGCCCGCACGAGCCGCGGACAGCGCGTCCTCGATGCGATGCTTCTTCTCCTTGAGCTCGACCTCGGTGGCCGCGCCGACCTTGAGGACGGCGACGCCCCCGGACAGCTTGGCGAGGCGCTCCTGGAGCTTCTCGCGATCGAAGTCACTCGTCGTGTCCTCGATCTGGAGCTTGATCTGGCCGATGCGAGCCTTGATCGCCTCATCGGAGCCCTTGCCCTCGACGATGGTCGTGGCGTCCTTGGTGGCCGTCACGCGGCGTGCCTGGCCGAGATCCTCGAGCTGCACGCTGTCGAGCTTGCGGCCGACTTCCTCGCTGATGACCCGCGCACCGGTCAGGGTGGCGATGTCCTCGAGCATGGCCTTGCGGCGGTCGCCGAAGCCCGGAGCCTTGACCGCGAGCACGTTGATCGTGCCTCGCAGCTTGTTGACGACCAGGGTGGCGAGCGCCTCACCGTCGACGTCCTCGGCGATGATCAGGAGCGGCTTGCCGGTCGAGACGGTCTTCTCGAGCGTCGGCAGGATGTCCGCCACGGCGCTGATCTTCTTGTCCGTGACGAGCACGAACGGAGCGTCGAGCGAGGCCTCCATCTTGCCGCCGTCGGTCGAGGTGACCATGTAGGCCGACAGGTAGCCGCGGTCGAGCTGCATGCCCTCGACGTACTCCTTGTCGAGCTTCAGGCCCTGCGACTCCTCGACGGTGACGACGCCGTCCTTGCCGACCTTGTCCATGACATCGGCGATCATCTGGCCGATCTCGGTGTCGCGCGCGCTGATCGAGGCGATGTGGGCGATGTCCTCGGTCGTCTCGACCGGCTTCGACAGCCGCTTGATCTCTTCCACGATGGCCGCGACGCCCTTCTCAAGCCCGCGCTTCAGGCCCATCGGGCTGGCGCCGGCGGTGACGTTCTTCAGGCCCTCGGTGATGATGGCCTGGGCGAGGACGATGCTCGTCGTGGTGCCGTCGCCGGCCACGTCGTTCGTCTTGGT
>JAGXHP010000083.1 GCA_024636135.1 Chloroflexota bacterium | reverse complement strand
GCGACCTCCCGAGCTACCTGGTGGACGAGGTCCGCGACCTCGTCGGTCCGGGCGGATCGGTGACGAACGCCACCGGCATCCTCATCGACGCCACCGACGGCCTGAGGATCATCAACGAGCCGGAGCAGCTCGCGGCTTTCGAGTGGGCCAGCTGTCAGACCTCGGCGGGCGTGCGGCAGCTGCTCGCCGGCCTCGAGCCCGGAATGACGGAGCGCGAGGCCGTCCGCCTGCTCGGCTGGAACGGCTGGCCGCTGTCCTGCCACCTCATGCTCACCGCCGGGCCGCGAGCCTCGTTGGGGCTGCTGAGCCCGGGCGATCGCCCGATCGAGCGCGGCGATCGCTTCACCGTGGCCTTCGGCATCTGGGGCGCGCTCTCCTGCCGCGCCGGCTTCGTGGTCGAGTCGGCCGACGAGCTCGACCCGCCGATCCGCGACTACGTGGATCGCCTCGTCGCGCCGTACTTCGCCGCGATCGCCGAGTGGTACTCCACGATCCGCATCGGCGTCACCGGCGGCATGCTCGACGAGATCGTGCGGAGGCACCTGGGGGACCCGTTCTTCGGCATCTTCCTGAACCCGGGCCACCAGCTCCATCTCGACGAGTGGGTGAACTCGCCGATCGGGCCCGGCTCGACGATCGAGCTGCGCTCGGGCATGTGCTTCCAGGTCGACGTCATCCCGGCCACCGGCACCGACTACTTCACGACGAACATCGAGGACGGCATCGCCCTCGCCGATGCGTCGCTGCGCGACGAGCTCGCCGATCGCTTCCCCGAGGCCTGGCAGCGGATCGAACGACGTCGCGCCTTCATGGCCGATCAGCTGGGGATCGAGCTGCATCCCGACGTCCTGCCGCTCTCGAATCTCGCGGCGCACCTTCCCCCGTTCGTCTTGCGGCCCGACCGGGCCATGACGATGCGACCGTGAGAGAGGTGCGCGTCGCGTCCGACGCGCTCGAGGCCGTGCTCCTGCCCGAGGTCGGAGCGCGGCTGCATCGGCTGCGCGCCTTCGGCGTTGACCTCCTGCGGACGCCGCCCGACCCGGCAACCCACGCCGCGGATCCGTTCTTCTGGGGGTGCTACGTCCTCGCCCCCTGGGGCAACCGGGTCGATGCCGGCCGGACCGCCGTCGCCGGCACGGCGGTGGACCTGGAGGCGAACTTCGACGACGGCTCCGCCATCCACGGCCAGGTGTACGCCCTCCCCTGGGAGGTCGTGGGCGACGGCCGGCTGCGCGTGGCCGGTGGAGGTGACGGCTGGCCGTGGCCGTACGAGGTCACGTTCGATGTGACCGCGGTGGATCTGACGCTCACGATGCATCTCGAGCTCCGAAACCTCGGCGACTCGCCGATGCCGGCGGGGATCGGCCTCCACCCCTGGTTCCGACGTCCGGTGCTCGTCGCCGTGCACGCGGGAGGGGTCTTTCCCTCGAACGCGCAACCCGGGCCGGACCCGCAGCCCGTCGGCGCGGAGTACGACCTCCGAGCGCTCGGCCCCATGGCCGATGACCTCGATGCCACGTGGGCCGATATCGGCGATCCGCCCGTCGAGCTCGCCTGGCCGGACGACGGCATCGTCGCGCGGCTCGAGTTCGACGCGCCCGCGCGATACGTCACGGCCGCCAGCCCGTCGGACCTCGGCGCCATCGCGGTCGAGCCCCAGACGCACGTGCCGCAGGGATTGCGGCGGCTTCGCGACGGGGCGAGCGGCGCCCTCGCCCTGCTCGCTCCCGGCGACACGCTTCGACTCTCGGTCCGGCTCAGGGTGTCTCGTGCCGGGCCAACTTGATCCCATCGTGACCCCTCGCATGGGTCTTGCGGGGACATGGGGCGTATGGTTACTGACATGACGACCGCCCAGCTTGCACCCCCGGCCGACGAGATCGCCCGCCTTGCGCGCGGTGAACACCACGATCCGCACAGCATTCTCGGCGCGCACCTCGCGCCCGGCGGAACGGTCGTTCGTGCCTTCCATCCGGACGCCAGCGGGGCGGAGCTCGTGGCGCCCAACGGCGGGCGCGCACCCATGGAGCCGATGGGCCAGGGATTGTGGGCCGGACTCGTCCCCGACCTCGCGCCGGGGCAGTTCGGCTACCGATTGAGCTTCACGTTCTCCGACGGCAACAGCTGGGAGCACGAGGACCCGTATCGGTTCGGGCCGTCGCTCGGCGACGTCGACCTCCATCTCATCGGCGAGGGCACGCACGAGCGGCTGTACGACGTGCTCGGCGCGCATCCTCGCGAGCACGAGAGCGTGACCGGGGTGAGCTTCGCGGTCTGGGCGCCGAACGCGCGAAGCGTGCGGATCGTCGGCGACTTCGATCGCTGGGACGGTCGCCTCATGCCGATGCGCTCGATGGGCGCCAGTGGCGTCTGGGAGCTCTTCGTCCCGGACATCGGCCCCGGCGAGCTCTACAAGTACGAGATCCTGGGACAGGACGGCACCCTGCGCCTGAAGGCGGATCCGCTTGCCTTCGCGATGCAGGTCCGCCCGGAGACCGCGTCGAAGGTGTGGGACACGACGGCGTTCACGTGGACCGACGACGTCTGGATGTCCGAACGCGCCGCGCGCAACCCGTATCGGTCGCCGATGGCGGCCTACGAGGTCCATCTCGGCTCGTGGATGCGCAACGCGGACGGCTCATGGCTCGGCTACCGCCAGGCGGCCGAGAAGCTGGTCGCCCACTGCCTGCGCTTCGGGTTCACGCACGTCGAGCTGCTGCCCGTGGCCGAGCACCCTTTCGACGGATCGTGGGGCTACCAGGTCACCGGCTACTTCGCCCCGACGGCACGCTTCGGCTCACCGGACGACTTCGCGGCCATGGTCGACATCCTCCACAACGCGGGAATCGGCGTCCTGGTCGACTGGGTTCCCGCGCACTTCCCGATGGACGACTTCGCCCTGCGCCGCTTCGACGGCACGCCGCTCTATGAGCACGCCGACCCGCAGCGCGGCGAGCATCCGGATTGGGGCACGCTGATCTTCGACTTCGGCCGGGCCGAGGTCCGCAACTTCCTCGTGTCGAACGCGATGTTCTGGCTGGATCGCTATCACATCGACGGGCTGCGGGTGGATGCCGTGGCCTCGATGCTCTACCTCGACTACTCGCGCGAGCCCGGCGAGTGGACGCCGAACGTCCACGGCGGGCGGGAGAACCTCGAGGCCGTCAGCTTCCTGCGCGAGATGAACGAGCGCGTCTACGGCCGCTTCCCCGGGGTCGTGACCATCGCCGAGGAGTCGACCGCCTTCCCGGGCATCACCCGCCCGACCTACCTCGGCGGCATCGGCTTCGGCTTCAAGTGGGACATGGGCTGGATGCATGACACGCTCGCCTACTTCAAGGAAGACCCGGTTCATCGGCGCTTCCACCACGACAAGCTGACGTTCCGCGCCCTCTACCAGGGCACCGAGCAGTTCGTCCTGCCCCTGAGCCACGACGAGGTGGTGCACGGCAAAGGCTCGCTGCTGCGCAAGATGCCCGGCGACGACTGGCAGCGCTTCGCGAACCTGCGCGCCATGCTCGTCGACATGTGGGGCCAGCCCGGCAAGAAGCTCCTGTTCATGGGCGCCGAGATGGCGCCATGGACCGAGTGGGCGCACGAGGGAACCCTGCCGTGGGAGCTCCTGGATGAGCCGATGCACGGCGGGATGGCGCACTTCATGGAGGATCTCGGCCGCGTCTACGCCGATACGCCCGCCCTCTGGGCGGCCGATCACGATCCGGACGGCTTCGCCTGGATCGATGCGTCCGATGTCGAGGCCTCGGTCTACGCCTGGATTCGCCGCGCCGATGACGACCTGGCGGTGATCGTCCTCAACCTGACGCCGATCCCCCGCCACGACTACCGCCTGGGCCTCCCACGCGCGGGCCGCTGGGTCGAGGCCATCAACTCCGACTCGGAGCACTACGGCGGATCGAACCTCGGCAACCTCGGCGGCATCCAGGCCCACGACGAGTCATGGCACGGTCAGCCGGCCTCGGGCACGCTCTCGCTGCCGCCGCTCAGCGGCCTGATCCTGCGTCCCGCCTCCGACTGAGTCGTCGTTAGGGGCGTCGGAGCGCCGCGGTGGTGGCCGCGACGCCCGAATGCGCCCCGAGGTCTTCGATCGGCACCGGCAGCGCGCGCGACCAGTTCGGTCGTTGCGCACCGACGGTTCCCGGCAGGTTCGGGCGCTCCGGCAGATCGAGGGCGTCCTCCAGCGTCGCGGCGACCAGGGCGGAGGGTGACACCGCCAGGCGCCGATGCAGCGCCGCACTGACCTCGGTCGACGCAGCCCGCGGGTCGACATCGGCGGCTGCGGCGAGGCGCGAACGCAGCAGCGCGGCGCCGTCCGGGTCGGGCACGATGCCGGCGGCGGCCTGGTCGGCCAGGTCGGCCCCGCTCCACAGCCCGGCGACTGTCGGCAGGTCGTGCGTCGTCACCCCGGCGAAGGACTGGCGCGGGTACGCCTCCGGCGGATTGCGCTCGAACAGGACGAGACGGGTCGAGAGGAGCCGGTGCCGGCGAAGCGTGTGGCGGACGCCCGGCGGAACTGTCCCGAGGTCTTCGCCGATGACCACCGCTCCGGCGCGATGGCTCTCGAGCGCCACGATCTCGAGCAGCTCTTCGGTCGGATATCGGACGTATGCGCCATGGGCCGGACCCATCCCGGCCGGCACCCACCACAGCCGGAACAGCCCGAGCACGTGGTCGATGCGCAGCCCGCCCGCGTGGCGCAGCTGGGCGCGGATGGTGTCGATGAAGGGCCGATACCCCGCGCTCCGCAGCCGGTGCGGGATGAACGGCGGCAGGCCCCAATCCTGGCCGGCCTTGTTGAAGCGATCTGGTGGCGCCCCAACCGTCATGTCCTGGGCAACCTGGTCCTGCCAGTCCCAGGCGTCGAACCCGCCGGGGTCGACGCCGACCGGCATGTCGGCGATGCGGCGGAGGTGGCTCGACGCATCGGCGAGCTGGTGGTCGAAGACGTACTGGACCCAGGCGTGGAAGGCGACGGCATCGGCGGACTCGGATGCCGCCTGGGCGACGGCAGACCCATCGGGGTCGCGGAGCTCCTCCGGCCAGGCGTGCCAGCCGGGCCCGAATCGCTCGCTCAGGACGCAGAACACGGCCCAACGCTCCAGCTGGGTCCCACGCTCGGCACGCCACGTCTCGAAGGCCGAGCGGTCGGGGATGCCGGCGGCCCAGATCCGCTCGAGGGCTTCCCGCTTGAGCTCGAGCACGCGGCCGCGGTCGATCAGCCGCTCGTCGTTGAGCGCCAGCCCCCGTGCCGCGAGATCGGCGACTTCAACGGGCCCGGCGAGCGCGGTGACATCGACGTGGAGCGGACTGCCGAAGCGCCGTGTGCTCGGGTAGTACGGGCTCGGCTCCGGCCGCGGGCCCGGATTCGGCGCGCCCAGGGGGCTGACCGCCACGAAGCCGGCACCCGAATCGGCGGACCAGCGAGCCAGAGCGCCAAGGTCACCGAGGTCGCCGATGCCCCAGCTGCGCCGCGATCGCGTCGTGGCCAGCTGGATCGCCCAGCCCCAGGCGCGCAGGCCGGTCGGCAGGTGACAACGACCAGGACCAGTGATGAGGAGCTGTGCAGGCGCATCGTCCGGCTCGAGGCGGTGGTAGCCGAATGGGACGTCACGCGGCAGCGCGTTGATCCGGCCGAGCTGGGCCCCGTCCTCGAGGGTCACCGATCCGGGGTTCGCGAGCACGGCGCCCGGGCGAACGATGGCGACGCCCTGGCCCGCGTCCTGGCCCTCCCGCATGGCGGCGACGACGGCCGCGCGGACCTCCGGTGCAATCGTGCGCTGCTGGCCGAGCGCGTCGATATAGGTCTCGTCGACCAGGTCGAGGCTCAACCCGGAGCCTCGGTGACGATCACGCCGTCGGGTGGAATCACGGCCGACCCGCCAACCGGCGCAAGCTCCTCGGGCCATCCCAGGCGTACCGTGCCGCCCACCTCGACCTCGACCGGAGAGGGTCCGAGATTGGCGGCGACGGTGATCCGGCCGCGGACAACCCGGATCCAGCCAGCATCCGCGTCGTAGGCGACCTGCACCGCGTCGCGATCCGCGTCGCGCAGGGAGGGCGAGTGCCGGCGCAGCGCGAGAAGCTCGCGGTACCAGCCGAGGATCGCGGCGTGCGGCTCCCGATCGCGCTCGTCCCAGTCGAGCTTCGAAGCCTCGAAGGTCGCGAGGTCCTGCGGATCGGGGACCTTGGCCACGTCCTCGAGGAAGTGGCTGAACTCCTCGCGGCGGCCGCGTCGCACCGCCCGCGCCAGCTGCGGTGACGCGTGCGAGGTGAAGTAGCGGAACGGCGACGACGCGCCCCACTCGGCGCCCGCGAACAGGAGAGGGACGTACGGCATCACGAGCAGCAGCGCCGCCCCGATGCG
>JAGXHP010000082.1 GCA_024636135.1 Chloroflexota bacterium | reverse complement strand
GGGGCCGCCCGCCATGGCGCCGCGAGCATGCTCCGCCCGTACGGCGAGTCGAGACGCGCCTCCGGATCGGCGCGCACCGTGGCGATCCGCTCGCTTGCACCGAGCCCCCGCAGCGCGGACACGAGGGCGGTCTGCACCTCGGGCTGGTCGAGCGCGCCGATGGGCCCGCGAGGTGCGTACGCCAGGTGCCATCCCAGCACGGGAATCCGGCGCAGCAGGAGCTGCACCCCGGCCACCGGCTGGTCGCGCGTCGAGCCGATCGCGAGGCGCACGGGACGCCAGCCCGCCATGGCTCGAACCTCGCCCCACTCCCACAGCTGGGGAAAGGCGTGGTACGGCGCCCCCTCGACGAACCGGTTCCATGCGGTCGGGTCGGTCTCACGCCATGCGCGCAGCTGGTTTTCGGTCATCTCCCCCATCCTGCCGCACGCAGGGCATCGCGTGCCGCCGCGGCATCGTCCCACGGACGCTTCTCGGTCCGGTAGATCATGCTCTGTTCGTGGCCCTTGCCGGCGAGCAGGATCACGTCACCCTGGCCCGCCTGTCCGATGGCGTGGCCGATCGCCTCGCGTCGATCACCGATGACCTGCAGCGACCGGCCCTCGACCGCACCGGCCGCGCGCGCTCCAGCGGCGATCTCCTCGTTGATGACGCGCGAGTCCTCGAGCCGCGGGTCCTCGTCGGTGACGATCGCGACATCCGCCAGCTCGGCGGCGACGGCACCCATCGGCGCTCGCTTCGTGGCGTCCCGCTCACCCGCCGAGCCGAAGATGACGATCAGGCGCCCGGTGGCGAGCGGCCGCAGCAGCTCGAGCACCTTGCGAAGGGAGTCGACGGTGTGCGCGTAGTCCACGATCACGGAGAACGGCTGGCCCGCGTCCACGGGCTGCATTCGGCCCGGTACGCCTTCCGAGCGCCCGAGAGCATCCGCCGCACTCTCGAGATCGATGTCCATCGCCTCCGCCACCGCCAGGGTAGCCAGTGCATTCATGACGTTGAACCGTCCCGGCATCGGCATGCGAACGGCTCCATGCCAGCGGGGTGCCTCGAGATGGAAGCTCGTTCCGGCGGCATCGGGCTCGAGGTCGCCGCCACGCAGATCGGCACCGGCCTCGATCCCGTAGGTGAGGACCCGCCCGCTCGCCCGCTCGCGAAAGTACGGATACGCCTCGTCATCGGCATTGAGGATCGCGATCGGTGCCTCCTCGACGAGTCGCGCCTTTGCCGCCCGATACGCCTTGACGCTGCCGTGGAACTCGAGATGCTCGCTGGTCACCGTTGTGACGACACCGATGTCGAACCGGCAGTTTCGTGTCCGCTCGAGCGCGAGCCCGTGCGAGGTCGCTTCCATGACCACACTGTCGTTGCCGGCGCCCAGCATGCGGGCCAGCAGCTCCTGGAGCTCGAGCGACTCGGGCGTCGTCGTGCGGTCGGTATTCGGGACGAGGTCGTCACCGATCCGCACCGAGACCGTGCCGACCTGTCCGGGATGCCAGCCCCGATCCCACAGCATGTCGGCCACGAGTCCGGTCACGGTCGACTTGCCATCGGTGCCGGTGACGCCGATGACGGTCAGCCGCTCCGACGGACGACCGAACCAGGCATCGGCCGCATCGGCAAGCGCGCGCCGGGAGCGATCGACGAGCAGCTGCGGCACGGGAACGTCGTCCAGCTCGCGCTCGACGACAACGCCGATTGCCCCGGCCTCGACCGCAGCCGCGACGTAGGCGTGCCCGTCGACGTGGACGCCGGGGACCGCGAAGAAGAGGGTACCCGGCGTCACGCGCCGCGAGTCATAGGCAAGGGCTCGGACCTCCCCGACCGGGATCCCGACCACGCGTTCGGGCGCGACCTCGTCGGTCAGGGCACCCAGGCCCATCAGGCGCTCATCGCTCATCGGCGCAGGTTCCGCAGCCAGCCACGCATCATGCCGGCGGCCCGCCGCACGCGGTACATCGCCGGATCAACGACGAGATCCCAGCTGCCGGCCCACACGACCTCCTCGCCGCCGAACCCCTTCTTGAAGAGGCCGACGCCGTGCCATGGGTGCTCCGGACCCGCACCGGGAGGCGCGATTCCCCACAGGTCGTGCTCGGTCACCCCGCGATCTCGCGCGAGCCGCATCATCTCCCATTGCATGGCGTAGCTGGCGTAGCGCTTCGGCTCGCCTCGCTCTTCGCGACGTGATCCGCTGAAGAGGTAGTACGACCGACGCCCCTCGATGACGACCATGCCCGACGCGAGGAGCTGCCCCTCGCGACGCGCCTCGAGGATGGCGGCGCGCCCGGCGCCGGCCAGCGCGGACCAGGCGACCCGGTAGCGCTCGAGCGGCGGCATCGGGAACCCCGCTCGCTGCTGCGTCTCGCCGACGAGTCCGTGGAGCGCATCGATGGCGGAGGTATCGGTCGCATCCTCGATGACGGTCACCGTGACGCCCTCGCGCGCGGCGCGACGGACGCCGTAGCGGGTGTCCTTGTCGAACTCGGCGAGGAGGGCCTCGTCGTCGGACAGCTCGACCAGCCGGGTCTGGCCGACCTGCAGGGTGTCCGGAGCGTGGCGCAGGCGGCGCGCGTCGAGGAGCGCGGTCGCCGCATCTCCAGCTACAAGGCGCGGCTCCAGCTTCACGGCCACCGCATGATGTTCCTTCGCCGCGATTCGGAGGCCGATGAGCAGCGAGCGCAGGCGCGCCGCAGCCTCGGGCGCCGACCAGTCCAGCACCGGGCCGCGTGGCACGTACCAGAACGTGCGGCCCGCCACGAGCGAGCGCTCCTGGGCGGCCGCGATCGCGACCACGACACCGTCCTCGAGCAGCAGGTAGCGGCGCTGCGGCTGGCCGTCGAACGCCGCCACGTCGGCCCAGGCCCAATCGTGGAGGAAGTCCCCCGACGACGTCGACTGCAGGAAGGCCTGCCACGCGTCGCGATCGGTGTCAGTCGCCGGCCGAAACTCCATCACGCGCTCCTCCTGCCTCGTCGTTCGATGAGCCGGCGCATCTGGCCGACCTCGGGCAGGCGCAAGGCGGATGCCACGAGCATGAAGGCCGCGATCCCGGCCGCCGAGAGAACCAGGAGGACGACCAGCCGGCCCACGGCATCGTCGAGCAGGCCGGGCGCGGTCCCCTCGGCGACGACCAGGCCACCGAGCATGATCGCGGCCCCCACCGCAGCCGCCGCCGCAGAGCGCAGCACCGTCCGGATGATCGCCGCCTCGTCGATCGACTCGATCTTGCGGCGCAGGAACCACAGCAGGCCGATGACCTCGAGAATCGAGCTGATCGACAGGGCCAGCGCGAGCCCGGCAACGCCCATCGGGCCCACGAGGATCGACATCAGCGGCACGTTGATGGCGACGGCGATGATCGCCCATGCCACCGGCGTCTTCGTGTCCTGCATCGCGTAGAACGCGCGGGTCAGGACGTGGACGACGATGTGCCCGACGAGCCCGATCGCGAAGAAGAGCAGGGCCGTGGCCGTGCGGTCGGTGGCCGACTGGCTGAACAGGCCGTACTGGTAGAAGACCGATGTCAGCGGCTCGCGCAGCACCACCATGATCGCGGTGAGCGGCGCGGCCACGAAGACGAGGACGCGCACCGCGTTCCCCACCTGGCGCCGGATCTCACCCAGCCGGCCCATGGCGGCATCCTGGCTCAGGGTCGGGAAGAGGGCGACCGCGATGCTGACCCCGATGACCCCGACCGGGATCTGGCTGAGCTGGAAGGCGTAGTTGTACGCCGTCAGGCTGCCCTCGGGCAGGCCGGACGCCAGCACCGTGCTCACGAGGAAGTTGATCTGGCCGGCAGCCAGCCCCAGCGTGCGCGGCCCCATCAGCCAGGCCACGCGCCGAACTCCCGGGTGCGACAGGCCGATCGTCAGGTCGTAGCGCTGCCCGACGCGCGCGAGATTCGGGAGCTGAACCGCCAGGTGGGCCAACGAGCCGATGGCGACGCCCACCGCCAATCCCTCGACACCCATGATCGGCGCCAGGAAGATCGCCGCGGCGATGATCGCCAGGTTGTAGACCAGCGGAGCAATCGACGGGACCGTGAACTGCTGGTAGCTGTTGAGAATGCCCGTCACGACGGCCCCCATGCCGATGAGGACCGGGCTCAGCAGCATCACGCGCGTCATGCGGATCGTGAGCTCCGTCGTCGGCGCATCGAATCCCGGCGCGATGATCGGGACGAAGAACGGCGCGAAGATCGCCATGACCAGGCTGAAGGCCGCCAGCGCGATGAGCACGAGGTTGATGACGCTGCTGGCGAGCTGCCAGGCCTCCGCGTCCTGGCCGCGGGCGCGGTAGCTGGAGAAGACCGGGATGAGCGCCGCGGAGAGCGCCCCGGCCACCACGAGCTGGAAGATGGCGTCGGGAATGCGGAAGGCGGCGAAGTACGCGTCCAGCTCGCGGCTGACACCGAACTGGGAGCCGATGACCAGGAGCCGAATCCAGCCGAGGAGCCGGCTGGCGAGCGCGGCGATGGTGAGGATGAGGCTCGCCGTGACGAGCACGCGCCCGGCTGACGGGCCGCTCCGCTCCGGCCCGGAGTCGATGGCCGAGTCCCGGCTGCCTGCCGGTCCCGTCACCTGTCCGGCCGCCCGCTCGGGCCTCGCCCGGCGCGCGGGTGCGCCCCGCGGTAGGCACTGCGCAGCGCGGCGTCGGACAGGTGCGTGTAGATCTGCGTCGTCTGCAGGTTGGCGTGACCGAGGAGCTCCTGGACGACGCGCAGGTCGGCGCCCCCTTCCAGCAGGTGCGTGGCGAACGAGTGGCGCAGGGTGTGCGGACTCGTGCCATCCGGTGCACCGACCGCCTCGACCCACCGGGCGACGACCGAGCGAGCACCCCGCGCGGTCAGGGCCGACCCGCTGGAATTGAGGAAGACGGCGCTGCCGGGCGAGCCATCACGCGCAAGCACCGGTCGAGCGGTGGCGAGGTACGCGCGCAGCGCGCGCGCCGCTGGGGCCCCGAACAGCACCTCCCGCTCCTTGTTGCCCTTTCCGGTGACCCGCATCCGTCCACGCTGGGTGTCGACCCGGTCGATCGTGAGCGCGGCGAGCTCACTGATCCGAATGCCCGTCGCGTACAGGAGCTCGAGGATCGCCGCATCGCGGCGGCCGAGCGCCTCGCTGTGGCGCGGGAGCCGGTGCGGGCCCGTGACGAGCGACTCGGCCTCATCGGTCGACAGCACGCGCGGCAGACGAGACGGGCGCCGGGGGGCCCGCACGCCCGCCAGCGGATCCTTTTCGATCCGGCCGTGGCGCAGTGCGTGCCGATACAGCGAACGGACGGCGGCAAGGCGGCCCGCCACCGAGGATGGCGCCAGTTCACGATCCGCGAGCGTCGAGAGGTAGGATCG
>JAGXHP010000081.1 GCA_024636135.1 Chloroflexota bacterium | reverse complement strand
CTACCAGGGCGAGCGGCTGCTCAAGGACCTCGACGACAAGCTGTCGGACGAGGAGAAGGCCGAGGTCACCGCGCGCATCGAGTCGGTCAAGGAGGCGCTCGGCGGGGAGGACGCCGGCGCCGTGGATTCGACGAAGGGTCAGCTGGCCGAGGTGCTCCAGCGCATCGGCACGAAGGCCTACGAGGCCACCGACTCGGGTGACGGCAACGGGACCGATGGTGGCGCGGCCGCCGAAGGAGCCGATGAGGCCGGCGCCGAGGCCGCAACCGAGGAAGATGGCGAGACGGTCGAGGGCGAGTACAAGGAAGTCTGACCTCGTCGCGGCATGGAACGAGGCCGGGCGATTGCCCAGCCTCGTTCGTTGTCAGGCTGTCAGCCAGCAGGCAGCTCGCTCGTGCACATCGGGCAGCGGGTGGCCGTCAGCGCGATCTCGCTTGCGCAGTACGGGCACGGCTTGGTGGTCGGCGTGACCTCGGCCCCCGCCTGGCGCCGCGCCTCCAGCGCGTTCATCGGCTTGACGACGAAGAAGAAGATCGCGGCCGCGACGAGCACGAACGCGATCAGGGCGTTCAGGAACAGGCCGTACCGGACCTCGGCCTCACCCACCGTGAGGGTGGCCGTTGAGAAGTCGGGCACGCCGATGATCCCGAGCAGTGGCGTCAGGATGTCGGCGACGAATGATGCGACGACGGTGCCGAATGCGGCACCGATGACGACGGCCACGGCGAGATCGACGACGTTGCCGCGCATCAGGAATTCGCGAAATTCGCGAGCCATGGGGCGTTCCTCCAGAAGGGTCTGTGGGCGTGGAGGTCGGGCCCTCTTAGTGATGGACGGCCTTGGAGAGTCGCTTGGCGTGCGCGATCCAGCCGGCGACGACCTTCTCGCTCGGGGCGCGACGGACCGTGTTCCGCGCCATGTCGAGCTCGGCGAAGGTCTTGGCGAGGTTCCCCGCGTTTCGCTGGGCGAGCTCGGCCGGCGAGTCCACACCCGCCGCTTCGAGAAGGTCTGAGTACTGTGACCCGACGCCCTTGACCCGCATGAGGTCGGCGTGGTTCACCCACTCGAGAATCCGCTTCTCGGACAAGCCGCTCGCGGCCGCCAGGTTGGCGCGCCCTGACTGCGAACCCCCGGCCGCGAGGAGGCCTTCGGTGGTCGTCACCCCGGATTCTTTCCGCCAATGCCTTCGATGGCACTGATATTCACCAGGCGTCCTCCGTTCGGATGAGCGGGCGCTTGTTCGCCCGCTTGCAGAAAGTCTATTGGCGGCTGTCGAGGCCGATCCTCCGCTAGGCTCTGCCGATGCGCCTTGCCACCTGGAACGTGAACTCCCTGAAGGCCCGACTGGACCGGGTCCTGGCGTGGACCGAACGACATCAGCCGGACGTCCTGTGCCTGCAGGAGACGAAGCTCTCCGATGCGCAGGTACCAATGCTCGACCTTCGTGCACTCGGCTATGAAGTAGCGCACCACGGATCGGGTCGCTGGAACGGCGTGGCCATCGTCTCGCGCGTCGGGATCAAGGACGTCGTGGCCGGTCTGCCGGTCCGCGACGACTGGACCGACGACGGCGGTCGCTTCATCGCCGCGACGTGCGGCTCCGTCCGCGTTGCGAGCATCTACGTGCCGAACGGGCGGGTCGTCGACTCCGAGTTCTACCTCGAAAAGCTCGAGTGGCTCGCGCGGCTCGCGGCGTGGGTGAACGGCCACGAGCCCTCGGTCGACCTCGCGGTATGCGGTGACTACAACGTCGCCCCCGAGGACGAGGACGTCTGGGACGCGAGCGCGGTCCACGGTGCAACCCACGTCTCCCCGCGGGAACGTGCCGCCGTGGCGAAACTTCGGAATTGGGGGATGGTCGACGTCGTGCGCCGGTTCCATCCCGAGCCCGGCTTCTTCAGCTGGTGGGACTACCGCGCCGGCCACTTCCACAAGAACTTCGGCATGCGGATCGACCACGTCTACGCCAGCCAGCCGCTGGCCGCCCGCGCCACTGCCGCCGAGCGGGACCGCGACGCGCGGAAGCCGTCGACCTACCCCGGCATCCCCTCCGACCACGCACCGATCGTCGTCGACTTCGCGGACAGGGCCTGATTGGGCAGGACCTGCTGGCGTCAGGAGCGCGGGCGCTCTCGTCGCAGCGCGGCCGCGACCTCACGCGCGGACCGCGTCCGTGACCAACTGACCCGCGTCGCTCCGGTGAAGGCGCGATACGCCTCGATGGCATCGGCCAGCGCGGGGATGAATCCCTCGGACTCCATCGGCGCGAAGGATGCCTCGAACCAGATGCCGAGGATGCGGAGGACGCCCGCCGTGCGGTCGATGCGAGGCTCGATGCGGCCCACGATCCGACTCCCGAACAGGATGGGAAGCACGTAGTAGCCCCAGCGCCGCTTCTTCTCCGGGACATAGACCTCCCACAGGTAGTCGAAGTCCCAGAGCTCCCGGAGCAGCCGCCGATCCCACAGGATGGGATCGAGCGGGGCCAGAAAGGAGACCGCCGGATCGGGAAGGCTGGCCGGGTCGGCCGCCGACTTCAGCATCGGCAGCTCGTCGGCCATCACGTACCGGGTGCCCTTGAGGCCCTCCACTTCAATGGGCGCGAGCAGGCCGCGCTCGACGAGCCTCGCGGTCCGATCGATCCGCTCGGCGTGCGAGCCCGCGCTGTACATCACTTCCGCCTGGGTTCCGGCGGGCTTCGTCATCCCGGTGGCGCGGAAGCGGCTGAGGAGCCGGTGGGTCATCCCATCCTCGTCGGACTCCGCTCGGTCGAGGATGTCGCCGGGTACGATCCGCTCGATGAGGTCGTAATAGCGCCGGTTGCCGTCGCGCCGCGAGATGCCGATGCGTCCCGCGACGAAGAGCGCCTCCATCACCGCCCGGCTCGCTCGGGTCGGCGCCCACCACCAGTCCACCGCGTGAGCGTGCTCGGCAAAGGCCGCGGTCGACAGTGGCCCATCGGCTTCAAGACGCGCAAGGACGGCGGTCGCCACGTCCGCCTGCTCGGCCAGGATCCCGGCCTCGACTTCCGGTCGATTGCGATCCCACGTCACCCGGTAGTGGGGGAGCTCGTCGATGGGGACGATGTTGAGGCTCTTGTTGTAGAGCTCGATGAGGCGCCGATCGGGTCCGTAGAGATACTCCTCGCACCACGCGCGCTGGTAACCGTCGATCCGCGCGTGGAGAACGAGGTCGTGGTTGCGGGCGCCGGGCACCTCGAGCGGATCGAACTGAAGCAGGCCCAGCCGATCGATGACGGCCATGACGCTGGCGGGCTCGGCCGGCAGCGCGCGCGGCGGGCCCAACAGGTGGCGCATGACGAGGAATCGGCGCGCGTGGTCCGCCGAGACCGCGAGGGGATCCATGCGGGGATCGTAGCGGCGTGAGGCCTCGCGTTTCCGGGCCCATCGGCTTGGCACTCGCTTCATTTGAGTGCCAATTGGTATGATCGGCCCCGCCATGGCCGTGAAGCGTGACTACTACGAGGTGCTCGGCGTCCAGCGTGATGCCGACGAGGGCGAGATCAAGCGTGCCTTTCGCCGCCTCGCCCAGCAGCATCATCCCGACGTCGACCGCAACGACGGGGCCGAGCAGCGATTCAAGGAGCTGAACGAGGCCTATCGCGTGCTGTCCGATCGGCAACGCCGATCGGCGTACGACATGTTCGGCCATGCCGGGGTCGAGGGAGCCGCCGCCGGCGGGTTCGAGGGCTTCGGCGGCGGATTCGGGCCGTTCGGTGACATCTTCGATGCCTTCTTCGGCGGCGCCCCTGCGGGGACTCGTCGGAGAACCCGCGTCGTGGCGGGCGCCGACCTGCGTTACGACCTGACGATCGAATTCGCGGAGGCGGTGTTCGGCGTGACCAAGGAGATCACGTTCCCGACGCTCGTGACCTGCTCGCGCTGCGAGGGCGTCGGGGGAGAGCCCGGGACCGAACCCGAGACGTGCCCCGAGTGCGGAGGCAGTGGCGAGAAGCGTCGGGTTGCCCAGACGATCCTGGGACAGATGGTGAACATCGTGGCCTGTCCTCGCTGCCGGGGCGAGGGCACCGTGATCACGACGCCGTGCGGCATCTGCAACGGCGATGGGCGGACCCGCGAAGAGCGGACGGTGGCCGTCAGCATTCCTGCGGGCATCGACGACGGCCAGCGGATCGCGCTGGAGGGTGAGGGCGAGTCCGGTCCGCGAGGCGGCCCGAACGGCGACCTGTACGTAGCGGTCGGCGTTCGAGAGCACCCGGAGCTCGCGCGCCGCGGCACCGAGCTCTACCACGAGCTTCCCGTGACATTTCCCCAGGCGGCGCTCGGCGCCACGGTCAGCGTGCCGACGGTCGAGGGCAGCGAGGAGGTTGAGGTTCCCGCAGGGTCGCAGTCAGGGACCGAGATTCGGATGCGCGGCAAGGGCGTCCCGCGGCTGCGCGGCGCCGGCCGCGGCGACCAGCACGTCATCGTCCGTGTCGTGGTCCCGCCGAA
Source organism: Chloroflexota bacterium (assembly GCA_024636135.1). Taxonomy (GTDB): domain Bacteria; phylum Chloroflexota; class Limnocylindria; order QHBO01; family QHBO01; genus JACDBZ01. The sequence goes on along the minus strand of JAGXHP010000081.1, from coordinate 1,157 downwards.
AGTCGGCAAGCGCGAGCGCGAGCTGCTCGAGGAGCTCGCCGAGATCGGCGCGCCGGCTGTCATGCCCAAGGGCGGCCCGTCGCTTCTCGACCGGTTGCGCGACGTCTTCGGCTGACCTCGCCGATGCGCTGGCTCGAGCTCAGCATCGAGACCGACGTCGAGGCCATCGAGTCGGTGTCCGAGATTCTTGGCCGCGTCGCGGAGGGCACCGCGGTCCACCCGACCCGGCTCGAGCGCGACCCCGACGACGAGCTCGCCGCGCGCCCCGATCCCGCCGCCCCCTTCGTCGTGACCGCCCACCTGGCGGATGACGCCGCGTCCACGGCCGCCATCGAGGCGACGGAGCGAGCGCTGTGGCACCTCCAGGCCTTCGCCCTGCGTCCCCTCGGCACGCTGCAGGTCCGCTCCGTGGATGACGCTGCCTGGACCGAGGCGTGGAAGGAGCACTACGTTACCCAGCGCATCGGGCGTGTGGTCATCGCGCCCTCGTGGGCTCCGCCGGAGCCGCGGCGCAACGGGGACGTGGTCATCGTGCTCGACCCCGGCATGGCTTTCGGAACCGGGCTGCATCCGACGACTCGCGGCTGTCTCGCGATGCTGCAGGAGGTTCAGCCGATGCCCGACGCGGTCCTCGACGTGGGCTGCGGCTCCGGGGTGCTCTCGCTGGCCGCCGTGAGGCTGGGCGCGCGGCGCGTGATGGCGATCGACACCGACCCACTGGCCGTCGAGGCGACACGGGCGAACGCTGCGCGCAATGACATCGGCGCGAGCATCGAGACGCGGCTTGGCACGCTCGCGGCCGGCGATCGAAGTTACCCGCTCGTCCTGGCCAACCTGGTCGCGGCGGTCCTGGTCGAGCTCGCCCCGCCGCTCGCGCGCAGCCTGGCCCCCAACGGGACGTTGCTGGCGAGCGGGATCATCGAACCGCGCGCCGACGAGGTGATGGCGGCCATGGCAGGTGCCGGCCTGGTCGTCGCAGCGCGTCGCGACGACGGCGAGTGGGTGAGCCTGCGGCTGGTCCACGCCGCGTGACGCTTCACCGCTTCTTCGTCGAGCCGGATGCCGTGCGTGGGGCACGATTCCCCGTGCCCGCCTCGATCGAGCGGCAGGTTCGAACGGTGCTTCGGCTGCGGGCGGGGGATCGGCTCGTCCTGCTG
>JAGXHP010000080.1 GCA_024636135.1 Chloroflexota bacterium | reverse complement strand
CGGGCGGCCCTGACGGAGGCGCAGGCCACCGGTCATGACGTCACCGCGGTCGGCCTCACCGGGCAGATGCACGGAGCCGTCCTTCTCGACGAAGCCGACCGGCCGGTTCGACCCGCCATCCTGTGGAACGACCAGCGCACGAGCGACGAGTGCGACGCCATCCGCGAGGCCGTCGGCCCTGATCGCCTCATCGAGATCACCGGCAACGACGCGCTCACCGGCTTCACCGCACCGAAGCTCCTCTGGGTCCGTCGCCATGAGCCGGACGCGTGGCGTCGCGTCGCCCACCTTCTCCTGCCCAAGGACTACGTCCGGCTGCAGCTGACCGGGGAGCGTGCCGTCGACAAGGCCGACGGCGCCGGCACGCTGCTGTTCGACCTGGCGGCCCGCGACTGGTCGGCGGAGGTCGTCTCGGCCCTGGGCCTGGATCCGGCCATCCTGCCGCGGACGGCGGAGGGCCCGGAATCGACCGGCGGCATCACCTCCGCCGCGGCCGAGGCCACCGGGCTGCGGACCGGCACGCCGGTCGTCGCCGGAGGCGGTGACCAGGCAGCGAGTGCGGTTGGGGTCGGCGCTCTCGACGCGGGAATCGTCGCTCTCTCGCTCGGCACGTCCGGGGTCGTGTTCGCGGCGACCGACCGACCGATCGTGGAGCCGAAGGGACGGGTTCACGCCTTCTGTCACGCCGTCCCGGACCGCTGGCATCTCATGTCGGTCATGCTCTCGGCCGCCGGAAGCCTGCGCTGGTTCCGTGACGCCATGGCGCCGGGCACCGCGTTCGAGGATCTCGTGGCCGAGGCGGATGATGTTCCCGCCGGCAGCGACGGTCTCTGGTTCCTCCCGTACCTCACCGGGGAGCGGAGCCCGCATCCCGACCCCCTCGCGCGCGGGGCGTTCATCGGCCTCACCGTGGCCCACGAGCGGCGGCATCTGACCCGGGCTGTGCTCGAGGGCGTGGCTCACGGCCTGCGCGACGGTCTCGACCTCATGGAGGCTGCCGGCATGCCGCACCCGCACCAGATCCGCGCGTCAGGCGGAGGACTGGTCAGCCGGCTGTGGCGCCAGATCCTGGCCGACGTGCTCGACGTCGAGATCGCCGGGACGGGCACCGTCGAAGGGGCGGCATTCGGTGCCGCGCTGCTCGCAGCGCCGGCCGGGGGCCTGGCCGTGAGCGTTCCCGAGATGGTCGACCGCGTCACCGAGGTCCGGCCCCTGGCCGAGCCGGGACCGGCTGCCGCCGCCTATGCCGAACGGCATGCAGTGCACCGTGAGCTGTACCCGGCGCTGGCGCCGCTCTTTCCCCGGATGTAGCGCCGTCTCCCTCAGTGGAGCGAGGCCAGCTCCTCGCTGGTGACCTCGTCCGGTGGCTTGCCGAGGATGATCATGGCCAGCACCTGGTCCGTCGTGACGTCGGTGCGCTTCACCGTCCCGACGATCTCGCCGTGATGCATCACGCTGATGCGGTCGGACAGATCGAACACGTCGTGGATGTCATGGCTGATCAGGAAGATCCCGATTCCGTCGGCCTTGAGCTGGCGGATCAGCTCACGGACCTGTGCCGTCTCGGCCGGGCCGAGCGCTGCGGTCGGCTCGTCCATGATCAGGATCGTGGCGTTGAACTCGATGGCTCGGGCGATCGCCACCGACTGGCGCTGGCCGCCCGAGAGCGACGCCACCGCCGTCTTGAAGTTCTTGAACCGCGGGTTGAGCCGCTCCATGAGCTCTCGGGTCGCCGATTCCATGGCGGCGTCGTCGAGGGTCCCGAATCCACTCACCTTCTCGCGGCCGAGGAAGACGTTGGCGGGCGCATCGAGGTTGTCGGCCAGGGCGAGGGTCTGGTAGATCGTCTCGATGCCGTGCGTTCTGGCATCGCGCGGGTTGTGGATGGAGACGCGGCGGCCATTGATGCGGATCTCGCCCGCGTCGGGCGACTGCGCACCGGACAGGACGCGCATGAGCGTCGACTTGCCCGCGCCGTTGCCGCCGACGAGGCCCATCACCTCGCCGGGATAGAGGTCGAGGCTCACGCCGTCGACGGCGTGCACGCCACCGAACGAGACGCGGATGTCGACCAGCTCGACCATCGGCGTCGCGTGTGTCGCGGCGGCCGCGCCGCCGCTGGCGGACGCCGGAGCGCTCGACGGGGTGGCGCTCGGATCGGGTACTGCGGTCATGAGGTCTCCTCTTGCGCCCTAGGTCGTTCGACGTCTCAGCAGAGCGTCGAGCCCCACCGCTGCCACGAGCACGATACCGACGACGATGTCCTGCATCGGCGAGTCCACGCGCATGAGCACCATCCCCGAACGGAGTGACTGCATCACCACCGCGCCAAGGATCGCTCCGGGAATGGTCCCGATACCACCGCTGAACGACGTGCCGCCGATCACGGCGGCCGAGATCACATCGAGCTCGTTCTGCACGCCAAGGCCGGTGACGGCCGCGTTGAGGCGGGCCGTCTGGACCGCGCCGCTGACTGCCGCCAGGATGCCCATCACGGCGAACGTCAGCATCACCGTCCGGCGCGTGTTGATCCCGCTCAGTACTGCCGCAACGGGATTGCCCCCGATGGCGTACACGTTCCGCCCGAAGCGACGACGCTCGGCCAGGTGGGTCATGACGATTGTCACGGCGATCATGATCAGCACGGGGTACGCGATGCCCGTCGGAATGACGAGCCCGCCGGGCGGGATGGGAATGTTGTTCCGCTCGGCGAACTGCGCCGCCAGCGCTCCCGGCCACGGGTACGAGTTGGCGACCCACACGCCCCCCAGCACGACGGTGATCGCCACGGCCCCGAGCAGAACGAGGGCCCAGATCGGCCGCACCGGGAAGCCATACGACGCTCGACGGCGGCGGTTGTAGAGGAGGCCGATGACGATGGCCACGCAGGCCAGGGCCCCCAGCGCCCAGCTCCCGAACTCGCCCAGCGAGCCCTGGGGTCCACCGCCGAGCAGCCGGAACGTCGGGTCGAGCGGAGCGATGGTCTGGCCCTGTGCGTACTGGAAGATGAGACCGCGCCAGACCAGCAGGCCACCCAACGTCACGATGAAGGATGGGACCCCGCCGTACGCGATGACGAACCCCTGGATCCCGCCGAGGATCGCGCCCAGCACCAACCCAAAGGCGAGCGTGATGACCCAGGTCAGGGGATGGTCGAGGCCCAGGCCGAGTCCCTGCGGGATCCACTGCGTCTGGGCCATCGCCATCGTGTAGCCGGTGAACCCGAGCAGGGCTCCGACCGAGAGGTCGATGTTGCGCGACACGATGATGAGCACCATGCCGGTCGCCATGATCGCGATCGAGGCGCTCTGAACTGACAGGTTCCAGAGGTTGCGGGCGGAGAGGAAGGTTCCGTCCGACGCGATGTTGAAGCCGATCCAGATGACGGCCAATCCGAAGATCAGGCCGATGAGGCGCGTGTCGACATCGATGACGCGCGAGAAGCCGCCCACAGAGCGGCGCTGTCGGGGCTGCATCGCCCCGGGAGTCGTGGGCTGGGGGCCGGTCGAAGGTTCCGCCATGGCGCTACCCGATGTTCGTCCGGATGAATCCCTGCACCCGCCGGAACGCCGGCGGGTGCAGGGGATCGTTCAGCTGGGCGTACCGATCATGGACAGCCGTCGACGCTGCCGGAGTCGACGCCCTGGCACAGGGTTGCCTCATCGATCCAGCCCGCGTCGAGCACGACACTCAGGTTCTCCTGGGTGATCGGAATCGGCTCGAGCAGGATCGACGTCATGGCATTGCCGCCGGGGCTGTCGAAGGTCCCGGTGCCCGAGACCGCGGCGATATCCGGGTTCTCGCACAGGGCCACGGCCGCCTCGGCAGCCGCCGTTCCCAGCTCACGGGCATCCTTCCAGACGCTGACGCTCTGGGTGCCGAGCGCAACGCGATTCAGGGCTGCCTGCTCGCCGTCCTGGCCGGAGACCGGAATGTCGCCGGCAAGTCCCTGGGCCTCGAGTGCGGCGACGACGCCGCCGGCCATACCATCGTTCTCGGCGAGAACCGCATCGACATCATTGTCGTTGTCGGTGAGGAACTGCTCCATGTGGTCCTGGGCGATCGACGGATCCCAGTTGTCGGTATACGTCTCGCCGACGATCTCGATGTCGCCGGCCGCGACCGCGTCGCCGATGACCTCCTCCATGCCCTCACGCAGGAAGTCCGCGTTGGCATCGGCGGAGTTGCCCTTGATGATCACGTACTTGCCGCTCGGAACGAGGTCGAAGATCACCTCGGCCTCGAGTCGGCCGACACCGACGTTGTCGAACGTGATGTAGAGCGCGTTCGGGTCCTCGATCAGGCGGTCGTAGGCAATGACCGGGACACCCTCGTTGATCGCCGCCTCGACAGACGGCAGGATGGCCGTGCCGTCCTGCGCGAGGATGATCACGACATTCGCGCCGTCCGCGATGAGGTTCTCGACGTTGCTGGCCTGGGTCTCGGCCGACGACGCCGCGTCGTTCGAGACGTACTCGGCGCCGGCTGCCTCGAGGGCATCCTTGATCGCCGGCTCATCCCAGAGCGCCCAGCGCTCCTCCTGGTAGTTGTTCCAGGACACGCCGACCGTGCAGTCGCCGCTTGGCGCCTGCGACGTGGGCGCGTCCGACTCCGGCGCATCCGTCGATGAGCCGGTCCCGGTGCAGGCGGCAAGGACCAGGGCTAGGGTGCCCAGGAGCGCCGCCAACTTGCGTGTGACCATGTGTTGCTCTCCTCCGATATCGAACCAAGGCTGGCGTTGGTGATGGGGCGCCGGATCAGGCTACTCTTCTGTCAAGCCCCCTCCCCGTTTTCGCTTCTCGATCGCTCGGGTTGCGGCCCGTGCGGCGCGCAGGTCCCGATCGTGAACCGAGCATCAGTCAGGCGCTCGCCAGCGCGGGTGCGCGCGGCCGGAGCCGCGCGGCAGGATCAGTGAGCAGGTCCTCGAAGGCGAGCTCCGCGGCGCCGAGGATCGGCGCGTCGGCACCAAGCGCGCCGGGCACGATCCGAACGAGCTCGGCCGACGGACGCAGAGCGCGCCGCGCCGTCGCCTCTTCGATCGTCGATCCGACCAGCGGATGGATGCGCTCGAAGACGCCGCCGAGCACGACGACCTGCGGGTTGAGGACGTTGAGCAGGACCGCCAGGCCGGTGCCGAGCCATGTCGCGACATGTTCGAGCGCGGCCAGCGCCTGCTCCTCTCCGCGGTGCGCCGCCTCGATGAGCTCGGTCACCGCGGCCCTTCCTCCATCGGGATCGCGTTCGGCACGCACCAGGAGCGCGCGTTCCCCGATCTCGGTCTCCCAACAGCCGGACGAACCGCATCGGCAGGCCGCTCCCGCCGGGTTGACCGGCATGTGACCCACCTCGCCGCCGTAGCCCGCCGCCCCGACGAGCGGCCGCCCGTCAACGATGATGTTGCCGCCGACGCCGACCTCGCCCATGACGTAGATGACGTGGTCGAATCCCACCGCGGCTCCTCGACGGTGTTCCGCGAGTCCGCCGAGATCGGCCTCATTGGCAACCATCACCGGGGCGTCGAGGTTGAGCGCCGCGGCGAGCCGGTCGGCGAGGGGGACATCGCGCCATCCGAGATTGGGTGCATGCCGCACCACGCCGTCGCTGCGGCGGACGACCCCGGCAACGGCGACCCCGACGCCGACAAGGGCGTCTGCATCGAGGCTGGGCAGGATGGGTCGGGCGAGATCCACGAGGTCGGCCACGACCTCGTCGACCGTCTCGTGCGCGCGGGGGCGATCGACGCGCTCGAGGCGGTGAACGGTGCCCCCGAGACCCACCAGCGCCATCGCGAGGGAGTCGACATTCGCCTCCAGCGCGAGCGCGACGGACTGGTCGGCGCGTGCGCGAACCACGGGTGAGGGTCGTCCCGGCGTGCCGACCGGCAGGCTTCGACGCTCTTCCACGAGGTTCGCGGTCACCAGTTCTCCGATCAGCCCCCGAATGGCACTCCTCGTCAGGCCGGTGCGGACGACGAGCTCCGAGCGAGAGAGCGGCCCGTGCACGTGGAGCTCGCGGACGATGGCGCTGAGGTTGGCCCGGCGGACCGTCTCGCTGCGCTGGCCCACGACATCCCGAGGTGATGACACCCGGTTTGTGCTCCTCTTGCCCAAATGGTTTGGCGTAGACTCCACCAAATAGGCGGCGCGTGTCAATAGCATCGGCCGGATCGGCCCTTCGGGACGCGTTTTCACCGGCGCCGCGGTCCCCCGACAAGAGTCACAGGAGCGATCGATGGACAGCCTCACCGGGCGCGTGGCCCTCATCACCGGAGCGAGCCGAGGCATCGGAGCCGCGGTGGCTCGCCAGCTCGACGCCGCCGGCGTCCGGGTCGGATTGGCCTCGCGCAGCGGGGACGACCTCGGGATCGACGGGGCGGTGGGCGTCGCCGCGGACGTCCGCGATCCGGCCTCCATCGGCAGCGCCGTCGCGACCGTCGTCGACCGGCTGGGAGGTCTCGACATCCTGGTGGTGAACGCCGGGGTGGGGGCCTACGGACCGATCCTCGACCTCCCGGCCGAGCAGGTCGACGAGATGATCGACGTGAACGTCAAGGGCGCCATCCACTCGGTGCGGGCGGCCCTGCCCCACCTCATGAAGAGCCCGACCGCCGACGTCGTGACGCTGGCCAGCGAGGCCGGTCGGCGAGGCCTCCCGCTCGAGGCCGTGTACTGCGCCTCGAAGTTCGCCCAGGTTGGGCTCACCCGGGCCCTCGACCACGAGCTGCGCGAGCACGGCATTCGCTGCACGAACGTCTGCCCGGGCGGGGTGGCGACCGACTTCGCCATGGGTCGCGGGCGCACGCCGGACATGCCGGAGCTCTCCGGCATGATGCAGCCCAACGAGGTGGCCGAAACCGTCATGTTCGTGCTCACACGTCCGCGGACGCATCGAATCCTCGAGGTCGCCTTCCGTCCGGTCAGCGAAGCCTCCTGGGGCTGAGTCGATGAGCGTGCTGCGCTGGGGGATCATCTAGACGGCGAAGATCGCCCGCACGAAGGTGATCCCCGGAATCCAGGGCGCGGCGAACTGCGAGGTCGTCGCGATCGCGTCCCGCGATGGCGACACCGCCCGCGCGGCGGCCGCCGAGCTCGGCATCCCGCGGGCCCATGCCTCCTACGAGGAGCTCCTGGCGGATCCCGACGTCGACGCAATCTACATCCCGCTCCCCAACCACCTCCACGCGGAGTGGACGATCGCGGCCGCCCGCGCCGGCAAGCACGTCCTGTGCGAGAAGCCGCTCGCGCTGACCGCGGCCGAGGCCGAGCGCATGATCGAGGCGTGCAACGCAGCGGGCGTCCAGCTCATGGAAGCGTTCATGTACCGCCACCACGCGTCGTGGTTGGCCGTGCGCGAGGCGGTCGCCTCCGGACGCATCGGCCGGCTGGTGGCGGTCCAGAGCTGGTTCAGCTACTTCAACGACGACCCGGCGAACATTCGGAACATCCTCGATGCCGGCGGCGGCGCGCTCTACGACATCGGCTGCTACTGCGTGAACCTCTCGCGGCTCCTGTTCGAGGGAGAGCCGACGCGGATCGTGGGGTCGGTGGTGCGGGACCCGATCGGAGGCACCGACATCGTGGCGAGCGGAGTCCTCGAGTTCGGCGACGGCGTGGCCACCTTCACGGCCTCCACGCGCGCCGAGGACGACCAGCGCGTTCATGTCTACGGCACCGCGGGCAGGGTCTCCGTCGAGATCCCGTTCAACATCCCGCCGACACTGCCCACCCGGGTCCATATCGCAGCCGGTGGCGACCCCCCGGTGGCGGCGCACGTCGAAACGCTCACCTTCGAGCCGGCCGACCCTTACACCGACGAGGCCACGGCCTTCGCCGATGCGGTCCTCGCCGGGCG
>JAGXHP010000079.1 GCA_024636135.1 Chloroflexota bacterium | reverse complement strand
GGGCGGAGGCGTGGGACCCACGCTCGCGTCGGCGTTCGCTGCCGAGGGCGGACGCGTCGCCCTCCACGTGCGCGACGCCACGCGACGGGGTCGTGCGCACGATGCGGTCGATGAGATCCAGCGGACCGGTGGGCGTGCCGTGGTGGTCGGCGCCGATCTGCGATCGACGGCCGAGATCTCCGCGATGGCCGCCACGGTCAGCGCTGAGCTTGGGGCGGTAACCGTGCTGGTCAACGCCACCTCGGCGTTCCGGACGGAGTCCGTGTCGGAGATCGATGACGACAGCTGGGACAGCATGCTCGACGACATGCTGGGAGCCGTCTTTCGCGTCACGCGCGAGGTCGTGCCGGGAATGCGCAAGGGCGGCTGGGGCCGCATCGTGAGCTTCGCCTCGCGATCGGGGATCGCGGGTGTCGGGCGCGCCGCCCACTACGCGGCTGCGAAGGCCGGGGTCATCGGCCTGACCGCGTCTCTGGCAAAGGAGCTCGGTCCCGACGGCATCCTGGTGAATGCGGTGGCGCCGTCACAGATCCTGACCGAGCGCGACGGCGAGCCGTCGATTCCAGCCGAGCGCGCCGAAAAGATGGCGAAGTCGATCCCATTGCGTCGGCTGGCGACGCCGGACGACGTGGCCGCTCTCGTTCTCTGGCTCGGATCGGCGGCGAACACCTACGTGACGGGCGAGACCATCTCGTTCACCGGGGGTGCGCGCACCTGAGCGATTGGCGGCTAGCGCCAGGCTGCGACGATCACCGCCACGATCAACAACCCGATCGCGTTATAGCTGCCGCTGACCGCGAACCAGGTCCACGGCTGCGGCTTGGTGGGATCGAATGCCGCGTCCACCACGTAATGCATCAGCGACAGACCGATGCCGGCCACCAGGCCGAGGATCACGCCCTCGCCGATCGTGTCCGTGCCGGAGGCCACGGCAAGCACCGCGATGGCCGTCGCCATCACGAGGTACGCGACGAACGGGATGAGGAAGCTCATCAGGTTCATCTCCGGCGGTTTCGCCTCCGCATCCCAACCGATCGAGCGCTGCCACTGGCGGCCGAGGAGAGCCGGCGAATACCACAGGGCGCCGAGCACGAAATAGATGACGCCTCCCACGATCACGGCCAGCCAGTTGACCTGGCCCAGGATGTCGAGACTCACGAGCTTCCTCCGTATCCGTACGACCGCATGCTCGGTCGACGCCAGCCTACGCGCCGGTGCAAGGCCGTCACGTATCGGAGGCTTCGGACCGTCGCTCCATCGCGTGCCGTGGCGCTTCGTGGATCGCCGTCTGGCGCAGCGGGCCATCGCCGGAGCTGGTGAACGAGTGCCACGCATTGGCCGGCACGATCACCACGTCACCGGCAACGGCGTCGAAGGTCTCGTCGCCCACCCGGTAGCGGCCCTGCCCGTCGTGAAGGACGAACACCTCGGCGTACGGGTGCCGATGGGGCGGGGGCCCGGCACCGACGGGGACCTGCGAGTGGTAGGCGGAGGTTGCGAGTCCGTAGCGCTCACCCTCCAGGTAGCGAACGCCCCCGCCGGCGCGCGTGACCTCGATGTCGAGCAGCTCGAGCTGCGAGCTCGGAACGTGGGCCGGGCGTGTCTCAGGCGCCATCGAACGCGGATCCTCCTCATGGGCAGCCCGGGCATTCCATCAGCCGGCGTGCTCGCGGCACTCTAGCCGCTGGGTCAGGGCGCCGTGTGGGTGAACGAGTCGAAGACGATCTCCACCGGTTGCCCGTCGATCGGTGCCGAGCCACGGAACAGCCAGAGGTTGATCCGCGGGTTCTCGCCGCCGGGAATCGGAACGTCGGTGCCGCTGTAGCTGTACGAGGCCAGCTCAGATCCGTCCGCTCGCTGGCTGCGGAAGTCGACGCGACCCGGCTCCCAGGTGAACGAATGGACCGTGCCCATCAGTCCCATCGGCTGGGTCCAGCGATGATCGTGGCCGGGGGCGTCCCAGGGTTGGACCACGTACTGGGCCCTCGTCGGGTCGGCCGCGTTACCCCAGCGCGCGAACTCGACGTCGATCTCGCGATGCGCGTAGGCGGGATCGTCATTCCAGGTGAACATGCCGATCACGACGTTCGGATCCACGTCCGGCGGCGACTTGATGGTCCAGGTGTACGTTCCATAGCCGAGGGATGCGCGCGCGATGACCTCGGCCACCGTCCACTTCTTGCCCGAGCGCGAGATGCGGAGCCGCAGGTCGTCCGTCGCTCGGTCGACCGACACGTTCGATGCGGAGAAGAAGTTCGGTCCCGGGCCGATCCTGCGGTTGTACGACTTGACCTCCCAGGTGAACCCCGACCACTCGACGGTCGACGGTGCGGACGGCGCGGGTCGCGCGGCGGATGCCGGAATCGGCATGGCCCCGAGCAGGACCGCGGCGGTGAGGATGGCAAGGGAACGGTGGAGTCGGGTCGACATCGGTGCAGTACGTTCGTACGGGTCGACCGTAGGCTGCGGGACAACGCTCCGATCTGTCCAGCGTCACGGCCGCAATGGGGTGCACTCCAGCACCGCCGGCTGGTCGCACGTAGACTGCGCCGCATGACCCGTGACGCCTCGGAGGTCCCGTGTCGCCTCCTCCTGGTCGGCATGATGGGCAGTGGCAAGTCGACGATCGGACGACTCCTCGCCGATGCCACCGGCTGGCCCTACCTCGACAATGACGAGCTCGTGGCGCGGACGCGGGGAGCGACCTCGCGGGCCATCGCGGAGCGCGGCGGAACCGAGGCCGTGCGCGCGGCCGAGTCGGCTGCCCTGGCAATCGGGCTCACCCAGGAGCCGCCCTGCATCATCGGCGTCGCGGCCGGCACCGTGCTCGACCCGGAGAATCGCGCCAGGATGCGCGACGGGGGGATCGTGGTCTGGCTCGATGCCGACCCGCTGACGCTCGCGACCCGGGCGGTGGGCGGCGCACATCGGCCGTGGCTCGACGACGATCCGAAATCGTGGATGCGGGCAACCGCGGAACGGCGCGCGCCGCTGTATGCCGAGCTGGCCGACATCCACGCCGATACCGGATCGGCACGCCCGTCCGGCTCGGTCCGCGCCATCATTCACCGTCTCGACGAGCTTGCCGGGTGTCCGCGCCTGCCACGTCGGGATGCCATCAGCACCGCATCCGAGGCCTCATCATGAGAATAGCCCGCACCGCTTCGACACGGCTCGAGCCGATGGCGACCGAGACGTTCAGCGGCACCGTCCGCCGTCGCGACCTCGGTCGCATCGGCGCGCCGGAAGGAGCCGCCCTGGCGGTCACCTTCGACCCCGGCGCCCGCACCTATTGGCACCGGCACAGCGGTGGGCAGGTCATCCACGTCGTCGACGGCGTGGGGCGCGTCGCGGTGCGCGGCGAGACGGCGATCGAGATTCAGCCGGGCGACCTCGTCGAGACGCCACCGGGCGAGGAGCACTGGCATGGTGCCTCACCCGATTCGCCGATGACCCACGTGGCCCTGAGCTTCGGAGAGACGGAGTGGCTCGAGCCCGTCACCGACGAGTGAGCCGGGGCGAGTGAAGCTCCGCGTCCCGGGCGCCGCCGAGCCGGCCTATCCGCCCCCGGACGAGGGGCTGGCGACCGAGGCGGGCCGCATGCTCGAGCGGATCGAGCCGGGCCGGCTTCGAACGCTCGTCGCGGCCCTGCCGGGTCCTCGCAACCGGTTCGACGCCGCGGAGGCGATGCGCGCGACCGACGCCATGCTGATCGACGCCTGGCGCGCCGCCGGCTGGAGAACCGGCCGCCAGCCCGTTGCTCCGGCAGGATGGAATCTCGTCGCGATCGCGGAGGGGACGCGCCGCGAGGCGATCGTCGTCGTCGCGCACCATGACACCGTCGCGGGCTCCCCCGGCGCCGACGACAACGGCGCCGGCGTCGCGGCGCTCATCGAGCTCGCCTCGCTCCTCGGCGGCGGCAGGCGTCGTCGGACGGTGATCCTGGCGGCACCGGACCACGAGGAGATCGGCCTGCTCGGATCGCGACCGCTCGTCGCGTGGCTGCGTCGCCACTACGCGGTCCGCGGCGCGATCGTCTTCGACCCGATCGGGTTCATGGACCCGCGCCCGGGAACGCAGTCCGTCCCCGCCGGCATCGATCTCCTCTATCCGGACCAGGTCGCTCGGCTCGACGCGCGCGGCCGCGCTGGCGACACGGTCGTCTCCATCTACCGTCGTCGTTCGCTCGATCTCGTCCGTGCGTGGGCAACCTGCCTGGCCGCCTGCCTCGACCCCGATCGGATCCTGCTCCTGCGCGACCCGGCCGACCTGCCGCTGATCGGACCTCCGATGCTCGCGCTTCCGGTGGTGCGCAACTTCTCGCGCAGCGATCACGTGCGGTTCTGGCAGGCCGGCCTGCCGGCCATCCAGGTCACGAACACCGCCAACTTCCGGAATCCCAACTACCACCGCCCGAGCGATACGACCGAGACGCTCGACTACTTGACCCTCGCCCGCATCACCGCCGCCACGGCGCTCACCGTCGATCGGCTGGCTGCTGGGTAGACTTCGCCCATGCTCCGCTCCGTCGACATCACGCGCTACATCACACCGCTGCGCGAGGGCAGTTCTCTGCCGGCCCTGGTCGAGGGTGATGACGGCCGGGAGTACGTCGTGAAATTCCGCGGCGCAGGTCACGGCGAGAAGGCGTTGATCGCCGAGGTGATCGTCGGAGAGATCGGCCGCGCCCTGGGCCTGCCGGTGCCAGAGATCGTGATCGCCACGCTCCCCGAGGAGATCGCTCGAGCGGAATCGCACGACGAGATCCGGGATCTCCTCGGCTGGTCGGTGGGCCTCAACGTCGGGCTCGCCTTCGTGCCCGGCGCCCTCGCGACCGACATGACCCGCGCACCGATCGAGGGCGCGGAATGGGCCGCCGATGTCGTCTGGTTCGACAGCCTCACGATCAACCCCGACCGCACCCCGCGCAACGCGAACCTGATCATCGGTGCCGGATCCCGGAGCTGGCTGATCGATCACGGCTCGGCGCTGTACGTCCACCACGCCTGGGACGAGCCCGATGCGCACGCGGCGCGGCCGTTCGAGCGCATCGGCGAGCACGTCCTGCTACCGTTCGCCGCGTCGATTGCCGACGCCGACGCGCGCCTCGCGCCGCGCCTCGACGCCGGGACCGTGAATCGCATCGTGGACGACGTGCCCGCGGCGTGGTTACGCGACTCCAGGTTCGCCGGACCGCCCGCCGAGCGGGATGCCTATCGCCGATACCTGGCTGCGCGCATGGCGGCGCGCCCGACGTGGGTGGCGGCCGCGGACGACCTGCGACTGGAGGCGCAGCGTGACGCGGTCGCGTAGCGCGTTCGCGTACGCAGTGCTGCGGGTCGTGCCCGACATCGAGCGCGAGGAGTTCCTCAATGCCGGGCTCGTCCTGTTCTGCCGCGAGCGCCGGTTCCTGCGCGCCTCAACATCCCTCGATGACGATCGGTTGACGGGCCTGCAGCCGGGCGTGGATCCGGACGCGATCCGCGACCAGCTCCGACTCGTGGAGCGCATCGCCTCCGGGGAGATCGAGCGCGGGCCGCTGGCGACGATGTCGCAGTCGGAGCGGTTCCACTGGCTGACCACGCCCCGCAGCACGGCCGTGCAGCCGGGGCCGATTCATGGCGGGATGAGCGACGACCCCGCCGCCACGTTCGGGCACCTGTTCGCCACCCTGGTGCGTCGGGCATGACGCGGGATCGGTGGTTGTGGGTGACGGTCGCCGCCGGGCTTGCGGTGTTCGCCCTCTCGTTCGTGAACGGATGGATCTTCCATGACCGCGAGCTCCGCGGGGAGGGGTATCGCCAGGTCCAGGTCTACCTCAGCGCCTGGCGCGGCGTGGCGATGCCGGTGACGTCACTGGCGGCCGTCGGATCGCTCGTCACGGCCGCGACGGCGGGACTGCTCCTCGCGCGGCGTTCGGTGCCCTCCTGGCTCCCGGTGGTCGGCGCCGCCCTCGTCATCGGGCTCATCCTCGCATCGGCCTGGCCGGTGACCAAGGACGGCCACGCATCAACCGTTCGCCTCAGCGCCTGGTGGTTGCTGCCGGTCGGCCTGGCCCTGGCCGTCGGCATGCTCGGCGGCGTCCTGCGCGCGCTTCGACCATCCCGACGCGTGCTGGTGGCCGCGGCGGCCCTGGGCGCCATCGCCCTGGTCGGGGGGTCCGGCGGCCGCTGGATCGGGCTCCAGTGGGCCGAGGGGACCGGCCGGCACTGGGAGGTCGGGTCATACACCCGTCCCGCCGTCGGGGATCGGCCCGAGCTGACGCTGACCCTCAGTGGTGATCGCTTCGCCATCGGCGATCGGTTCGCCGGCGACTTCGAGAGCTCGGGCTGGACCGTCTCGCTCGACAACGACCCGGCGTGTCCCGACGCCCGCGGCACCTACCACGCCCACGGCGAGAATCAGGCCGACCTGCGCTTCGTCATGGTCGTCGACCCCTGCCGGGATGGCGAGCGGGCCGCCGAGCTCCAGGCGGGGACCTGGATCCGGAACCCCTAGTCGATGGCGTCCGGCGTGCGAGTCCGCGAGAAGAACATGCGGGCCGCCACCGCCAGGATCAGCAGGGCGAACAGGCGACGCAGCAGATCCTCGTCCAGTGCGAGCGCCGTCAGGCTGCCGACCAGGGCGCCCACGACGCCGCCGGCGGCCAGGATCACGGCGTCGCGCATCATGAAGCGGGCGTGCCGATGATGGGTCCAGGTGCCCAGCATGGCCGACGGGATGATCACGAGCAGGGACGTTCCCTGCGCGACGTGCTGGTCAAAGCTGGCGAGCAGCACCATGGCCGGCACGATCACCACGCCGCCACCGATGCCGAACAGCCCGGCCAGCAGTCCCGCCCCGAGCCCAATGGCCAGCAGCAGGCCGATCTCCGGGGGGCTCACGAGACGAGCATGACGACGGCGACCACGACCATGAAGACGGCGAAGCCGATGCGCAGCCGGTCATCGCCGACCCGCGGCATGGCCCACGTCCCCGCCTGAACGCCGACCAGCGAGCCGATGGCCACGACGACTGCCGCACCCAGGTCGACGCTCGCCGCGCCCCCGAAGACGACGGCGCCGACGGCGGCGATCGGGATGATCGCCGCGAGCGAGGTGGCCGAGGCGCGGCTCTGCGCCATGGCGGCCAGCAGGACCATGGCCGGCACCATGACGATCCCGCCGCCAACGCCGAACAGGCCGCTCAGCAGTCCCGATCCGAGGCCGATCCCGGCCAGCGTCAGCGTCAGCCGGCGATTCATGCGCCGCTACTGGGTGGTGCGGCGGTTGTAGAGCCAGACGCCGAGCGGCAACGAGACGACGAGGAATCCGAGCGACCACAGGATGGCCGGGATCGCGGCCGGTCCGGGTTCCCCGGTCAGGGTCAGGCTGCGGACCGCGTCGATGACCAGCGTCATCGGCTGCCGATCGGCGAACCAGGCCAGCCAGTCGGGCATGCTCGCCGTCGGCACGAAGGCGCTGCTGACGAAGGTGAGCGGGAAGACGACGGCAAAGATGACGCCCTGCAACGCCTCGGGCGCGCGGACTACTGACCCGGCGGCGACTCCGATCCAGGAGAGGGCGAAGCCGAACAGGAGCATGAGGCCGATCGCGGCGATGCTCGGTAGCAGGCCCCCGGTGGGTCGGAAGCCAACCGCCATGCCGACGGCCCACATGATGGCGACGGCAAGCAGGGCGCGCAGCAGGTCGGTGAATGTCCGCCCGGTAAGGACCGATGACTGCGACATCGGCAGCGAACGGAATCGATCGATCATGCCCTTTTGGAGGTCGTTGGCCAGCAGGACCGAGGTGTAGATCCCGGCGAAGGCGATGGTCTGCACGAAGATGCCGGCCATGAGGAAGCTCGTGTAGTCGACCCTCGGCACGTCGATCGCCCCGCCGAAAACCAGGCTGAAGAGCAGCACGAACATGATGGGGCTCAACGTCACGTCCAGCAGGAGCTCCGGCGTGCGCTTGATGTGGATCAGGTTGCGCCGGATCATCTCGACCGTGTCGCTCAGCCACCAGGACACGCCGCTCACGACTCGATCCCCACGGTCTCCTCGGCCGGCCGGCCGGTGAGGGATAAAAACACCTCGTCCAGGGTCGGTCGTCGGAAGCCGATGTCGTCGACGTGCACGCCCGCGGAGTCCAGCTCGCGGATGGCGCGCGTCAGCACGCCGTCGTGCGCGGTGACCGCGACCGTGACGCGACGCTCGTCCTCGATGACGTGCGAAGGTCCGCTGCCCAGTGCCTCGAGGACGAGCCGCGCCGCGCCGAGAAAGGCCGGGTTGTCGACCGTGATCTCGAGGCGTTCGCCGCCGACCTGGCGCTTGAGATCGCTGGCCGTTCCCCGGGCGATCACGCGCCCATGGTCGATGACCGCGATGTCGTCAGCCAGCCGATCCGCCTCTTCGAGGTACTGGGTCGTCATGAGCAGCGTCGTTCCGCTACGGGCGAGGTCGGCGATGAGCTCCCACATCGACAGCCGGCCCTTCGGATCGAGCCCGGTCGTCGGCTCGTCCAAAAAGATCACGGGGGGCTCGGCGATGAGCGCGGCCCCGAGGTCGAGCCGGCGTCGCATGCCACCGGAATAGGTCTTCACCGGGCGATTCGCGGCGTCACCCAGCTCGAAACGCTCGATGAGTGCCATGGCCCGCTGCCGTGCGACGCGGGAGTCCAGGCGATACAAGCGTCCCACCATGAGCAGGTTCTCGAGGCCGGTGAGAAGCTCATCGAGCGCTGCGTACTGGCCCGCCACGCCGATCCGCGTCCGCACCTCGGCCGGTTGGCGAACGACATCGATCCCCGCAACCGTGGCGTGACCCGCATCGGGCCGGATGAGCGTGGTGAGCACGCGCACGGCGGTGGTCTTGCCGGCGCCGTTCGGGCCGAGCACGCCGAGGATCGTGCCCTCCGCGACGTCGAGATCGAGGCCGGCCAGCGCGTGCGTGTCGCCGAAGGATTTGTGGAGGCCGACGGCCTCGATCATCGCCCGGGTCATGGACGACCAGCGTACCCGACTTTCTTTTTCGCTTCATCAGGAGCACCCTTGGCCCATGACACTGCCACTGCGTGAACCGGACCGACCGCGGCCCGATGCCCTGGGCACCACCGTCGGCGTCGCCGTTCCGCAGTGGCGCAGCGGCTTCTCGCAGGCCAGCGACATCGAGTTCCGGGAGCTGCTCGAGCAGCTCCCGGCCGCGGCCTACACCACCGACGCCGGGGGCTTGATCACCTACTACAACCGCCACGCTCTCGAGCTCTGGGGGCGGGCCCCCCTCCTGCGGGATCCCGTCGACCGCTACTGCGGCTCGTTCCGCCTCTTCGAACCGGGCGGGGACCCAATTCCGCACGAGCGTTGCTGGATGGCCCTGGCCCTCCTCGAGGACCGCGTGTACAACGGCAAGGAGATCGTCATCGAGCGAGCCGCTGGCAGCCGCCGGACGGTGCTCGCACACGCCAACCCGATCCACGACGACGGCGGTTCCGTGACCGCCGCGGTCAACGTGCTCGTTGACATCACCGATCGCAAGCTCGCGGAGATCAAGCTGCGCGAGGCGGATGAAGCGAAGACCGAGTTCCTCGCCATGCTGGCGCACGAGCTGCGAAACCCGCTGGCCGCCATGCAGTCGAGCGTCGAGCTCGCGGTCCGCAGCCCCGACGACGCCGCGCGCCGGCGTGCCGAAGAGGCGCTCGAGCGGCAGGTCCGTCATCTCGGCCGGATCGTCGGCGACCTCGTCGACATTGCCCGCATCACGCGACGCACGCTCGAGCTGCGTCCCGAGCCCGTCGACCTGGCTGCCATGCTCGAGCAGGCGGTGGACACTGCCCGATCATCGATCGCGGCGGCCGGGCAGCGCATCGAGCTGACCCTCCCCGCCGAGCCGATTCACCTCGAAGCGGATCGGGTACGGCTGGTCCAGCTCTTCGGCAATCTCATCGCGAACGCGTCGAAATACAGCGGAACCGATCAGGTCATCCGCCTCGAGGCGGTCCGCCAGGGGAGCGATGTGGTGGTGACCGTCACCGATCACGGGGTCGGGATTCCGCCCGAGCACCAGGCGCGGATCTTCGACATGTTCACGCGC
>JAGXHP010000078.1 GCA_024636135.1 Chloroflexota bacterium | reverse complement strand
GGCAGTGTCGGCGCTCACGCCGGGCGGCCTCGAGTACCGGGAGGCGTGGGACCTGTTGGCCGGAGTCCGGGACCGGCTCGCCGGCGCCGTCTTCACCGAGCTCGTGCCGGAGCGGGACGTCAACGAGATCTCCGCGCTCGTGGTCGCGCGCCTGCTTTGCGCTCTGCTCAACCGGCGGTGAGGATCGGCATCAACTCTCGACCGCGGTCGCGCGGAAGATCGGCCCGATCTGGCAGATGGATGCCATGTCTCCGGCCGTTGCCCCAACGACGGTAACCTCGTCACCGCCCCGAGCCACGACGGAGCCGTCGGGTGCGATCAGCTCCAGCGGGGTCAGTCTGAGTTCCCACCCTTCCGGATAGATCACCTCGTACCGCGTCCCATCCGGCGTTGCGAGGTAGCCACATCCACCTTCGACCGAGTCGGTACCGAGGCGGCCGGTGAGGGGATCGCCCTCGGGTGTCGTCGTCGGCTTCTGGCTCGACGGCCGAAGAGACGCCCGCGGCGTCGCGTCGTTGCCGTCGCTGCGGTCCGGGCTGGTATCGACGGAAGTTCCGGCTGACGAGCATGCAGCGAGGGCGAATGCCAACAGCGCTGTGCCAATGACGATGCGCATGAGATCTCCAGGTTCGTGATGACTGAGACGTGACGACCTGCAGGACCGGTTCCCCGCGTCCGGCGCGTGCGTGCACCGCGAATCATGACCGATGTCCGAACGACGTGGCCTTCAGCCCGATGGCGCTGCTAGCATCGCGTCGACGCCCCCTTCGTGGCATCTCCTGCCACTGTGCCTGATGACAAGCGGGGCAATTGGGAGGATCACGCCCCGTGGACCCACGTCGCCGGCGGACGCTCACCGCTGTCCCCCTCAGCATCTTGCTGCTTCTTTCCCTGGTCGGCACCTCGTTGGCCGTCGACCCGCTCGGTCCTGGTTCAGCTACCGTCGACCAGGATGGAGATTCCATCCAGGCCGCCAAGTCGCGCAGCGGATCGATTGCGCAGACTGATCCCGCGCTCCTGGGTCGCAACGACACGACTCCGGTACCGGTTCTCATCAAGCTCGATTACGACGCGGTTGCGTCGTACAGCGGCGACATCCCAGGTCTTGCCGCGACGAGCCCGGAGGTGACCGGCAAGTCCCTGAACGCCAACAAGGCCGCGGTAGATGCCTACCAGCGACACCTTGGAACGAAGGAGCAGGCGGCCCGGGACGCCATCGAGGCAGCCGTTCCCCAATCCACGGTGCTTCGTTCGTTCTCGATTGCCTACGGTGGCGTCAGCGCAATCGTTCCGGCGAACCGCATCGCCGCGCTCCTCGACGTCGACGGCGTTGCGGCGGTCCAGGCCGATACGCTCGAGCAGCCGCTCACGGACGCCAGCCCGGAGTTCATCGGGGCTACCCAGGCATGGACGAGCCTCGGCGGGTCGACGACGGCCGGCGAGGGCGTGATCGTCGGCGTACTCGATACTGGGATCTGGCCCGAGCATCCTTCGCTCGCCGACAATGGGATCGACCATCCCGGGGGCACGTATGGATGCGAGTTCGGGGATGGCTCGGATCCGCTCCTCGGCGATCCCTTCGCCTGCAACGACAAGCTCATCGGCGCATACGCGTTCACCGACACCAACCTATCGATCAACAGCACGCTCGACGGCGAGTTCTGCAATGACGCCACGGGTGCATGCTCCGCGCGCGACGCCAATGGACACGGGACGCATACCGCGAGCACCGCGGCCGGCGGCGCGGTGGACGAGGCCGTCCTCCTCGGCGTCGATCAGGGACCGATCAGCGGTATCGCTCCGGGTGCCCATGTCATTGCTTATCGCGTGTGCCTGGATACCGGCTGCTATGGCTCCGACTCAGTGGCCGCGGTCGAACAGGCGATTCTTGACGGGGTCGATGTCCTCAACTTCTCGATCTCCGGCGGGACCAACGCGTATGTCGACGCGGTCGAGCTCGCGTTTCTCGACGCCTACGCGGCGGGGATTCTCGTCAATGCATCGGCCGGGAACAACGGTCCCGGGGCGGGAACCGCGAACCACGCCGGTCCGTGGACGAACACGGTCGCGGCGTCCACCTCCGACCGCCACTTCCTCACCACGCTCGAGCTGACCGCCGACGGCGGAGCCAGCCTTGACATCACGGGCGCGACCGTCACGTCCGGCATTGCCGATCCGACCGACGTGGTCCTGGCGCAGAACGTGCCCGGCTACACCGATCCGCTGTGCCAGACACCGCTCCCGACCGACTCGGCTACTGGACTCGTCGTTGCGTGTCAGCGCGGCGTCATCGCCCGCGTGGACAAGAGCAAGAACGTCGAGCCCTCGGGCGCGGCGGGCATGATCCTCTACAACCCCGCCGTGCAGGGTTTGAACACGGACAATCACTTCATCCCGTCGGTCCATATCGACCAGCCCAATTCCGATGCGTTCCTGGACTTCATGGACGCGAATTCCGGCGTGCAGGCTCGGTGGGATCCGGGGACGAAGACCGCGGTAACCGGCGACGTGATGGCGAGCTTCTCGTCTCGCGGCCCGCTGGGTGACTTCCTCAAGCCGGACGTCA
Organism: Chloroflexota bacterium; assembly: GCA_024636135.1. GTDB lineage: Bacteria > Chloroflexota > Limnocylindria > QHBO01 > QHBO01 > JACDBZ01. Next base: position 2,512 of record JAGXHP010000078.1, on the reverse strand, counting down.
CCGCGCCGGGGGTCCAGATCCTGGCGGGGCACACCCCGGTGCCGGTCGGTGAAGCGACGGGCGTGACCGGTCAGCTGTACCAGGCCATCGCGGGCACCTCGATGTCCAGCCCGCACAGCGCCGGCGTGAGCGCGCTCGTCCGGGCAGCCCATCCGAACTGGACGCCCGGCCAGGTCAAGTCAGCGCTCATGACATCGTCGCTCCAGTCCGTCCTGAAGGAGGACGGTGCGACGCCTGCCACGCCGTTCGATCGGGGTGCGGGATCGATCAGGGCCAACCGGGCACTCAGCCCGACCCTCACGTTCGATGTGCATGCTGACGATTACTACGCCAGCGCGACCGATCCGCTCGGACGGTTGGACCTCAACCTTCCCAGCGTCTACGCAAACCCCATGGCCGGCGCCGTGAGCACCGACCGCACCGTCACCAACGTCAGTGGTTCGAAGCAGAACGTCCAGATCTCGGCGCAGGCTCCGGCCGGGGCCAGGATCACCGTCAGTCCGAGCAAGTTCCGGCTCAACCCGGGCGCATCCCAGGAGTTCGAGATCACCATCGACGGGACGGCGCTTGCCGATGGCTTCCACTTCGGCCAGATCACCCTGGACGTGAAGGGACAGGCCACCGATGCGGTCATGCCGGTCGCCTTCAACAAGACCCAGGGCGGCGTGACGCTCGATCACGTCTGTGAGCCGACCGAGCTTGTGCGCGGCACTGCGGCTGATTGCTCGGTCACCGCGACCAACCTGACGCCGGTCGCTTCCCAGACCACCCTGGAGGTTGCCACGGCGGCCAAGGCGAACAAGCTCGCGATCCGCAACGTCGGCGCGCCGGGCCTGCCGAGAGGGAACGGCTTCGCCTGGAGCGGGACGCTGGCTCCTGCGTCCGCACCGTCGATCGACTCGATCGAGGACGCCGGGGGCGCGAGCCCTGCCGGCGGCTACCTCCCCCTGTCGGCCTTCGGCTTCACGCCGATCGCGGGCGTGGGCGATGAATCCATCGTCAACTTCAATGTCCCATCGTTCCAGTACGGGTCGGAGACGTACTCGCGACTGGCGGTCGACTCCAACGGCTACGTGGTGGTCGGCGGCGGGACGTCCCAGGACAACGACTGCTGTTCACCGCAGGACTTCCCTGATCCGGAGCGGCCGAACAACGTCCTTGCGCCGTACTGGACGGACCTGAACCCCGGGGCCGGCGGTGCCGTGAGGATCGGCATCCTCGGAGACGGCGTCAATAACTGGCTGATCGTCGACTGGGAGGAGGTCGACACGTTCGGGGTTGCCGAATCGGCCAGCTCGTTCCAGGTCTGGATCCAGATTGGTACAACCGAGGGCCTGTGGTTCACCTACGGCGACCTGTCTGCTCCGTCACCCGATGGGCTGACGGTCGGGGCCGAGAACCGCGACGGCACCAGCGGCGTGACGCTGGGTGCCGCGCCGACCGCCGCTGACTACGTGATCACCACGTCCCCGCCCACGCCGGGTGGCAGCGTCACGATCCCGTACGAGGCGCTCGGCATAGGCAAGGGCACGTTCGAGATCGTCGCGACGATGCGGTCGGACCTGCTGAGTGGCTCGACCAGGGAGGTCGTCACCCTCACCGTTCGCTGATCTCTCGGCGAGTTGCGACTTACGAGGCCCGTCGGTCCGCCGACGGGCCTCGCGTATTGCCCCGATCGTCGTGTTCGGGGCTGTACCCGGTGCATTGGAGCACCGGCAGTGGCGGGTAGCGAGGGAAGCGGGGATCGGCGTCCGAGAGCCGGCAGCGCCAGTACACCGGACCGCGAGTCGTTGCAATCCGATGCGCGTGACGACAGGTCCCGCATAGTCCGGGCCAGTCGGGTCGGGTCGGTGGTGGCGCAGATCGTTTCATGGCTGGTTGACCGGAAAGCCCATTGTGACGCCACCGAACCGGGCTATGGTTGAGGGACCCAACCACCATGCTTGCCGGAGGCCTCCCTGAACGTGCCGACCACCACCTCCATGCCGATGCAGCGCGGGTTCGCGCTGATGATCACCCTCGCGCTCGCACTCGGCGCTCTCGTTCCGCTGGTCGCCCCCGCGACGACACGGGCTGCCCCGGCGGAGCTCTTCTTCAGCGAGTACATCGAGGGTTCGAGCAACAACAAGGCGCTCGAGATCTACAACGGCACCGGTGCGCCGATCGACCTCGGGGCGAATGGCTACAACGTTCAGATGGCCTTCAACGGGAATCCGACACCGACGCTGACCATCGCCTTGACCGGGACAGTGGCAGGCGGCGATGTGTTCGTTCTTGCGCAAAGTTCGGCAGTCGCGGCTGTCCTCGCACAAGCCGATCAGACCAATGGCTTGGGCTGGTTCAACGGCGACGATGCCGTACTCCTTCGCAAGGGGACGACCGTCCTCGACGTCATCGGCCAGATCGGCTTCGATCCCGGGACCGAGTGGGGCTCGGGCCTCACGAGCACCGCCGACAACACGCTTCGGCGCAAGACCGCGATCGAGGCCGGCGACACCAATGGCGCCGACGC
>JAGXHP010000012.1 GCA_024636135.1 Chloroflexota bacterium | reverse complement strand
TCGTTCACGTCGCCGACCTGGCGCAGGCAATAGCCGAGTCCGAGAAGTTCGGCATCCATGCGTCGATCGATCGGATCGACTGGCCGTTCATCGTCGAGCGCACCTTCCACGAGATCGACGAGGACAGCGCGAACATCCTGCAGGGCAATCGGTCGGCCGAGAACATCACGGTGTTCCAGGGTGAAGCGACATTCACCGGGCCCAAGTGTCTGTCGGTGGGTGACGTGGAGATCGGCGCGGAGACCATCGTGATCGCGGCGGGCACGCGTCCGACCGCACCGAAGGTGCCGGGATTGGACGAGGTTGGGTACGAGACCACCGACACCATCATGCGCATCGGCGAGCTGCCGCGCCGCCTCGCCATCCTGGGCGGGGGATTCGTCGCCGCCGAGCTGGGTCATGTCTTTCGGAGCCTCGGCACGGAGGTCACGATCATCTCCCGCGGGCGGACGATGCTGTCGAACGAGGACCGCGACATCGCCGAGGCGATGACCGAGGCGTACCGGCGCCGCTTCACGCTCCTTCTCGAGTCGACGTTGACCGCGGCCTCGCGAGACGGCGATGTAATTCGCCTGGAAGTCGGATCAGCCGGCGACGGCGGAGGCGAGTCGCGGGCCGTGGAGTGCGACACGCTGCTGGTCGCCACCGGCCGCGTCCCGAACACCGATCGGCTCGCCGTCGAGGTCACCGGCGTCGAGACCGACGACCGTGGCTACGTGCGCACCGATGGCCGGCTGGAGACGAACGTTCCCGGCATCTGGGCTCTCGGCGACATCGTCGGACGCTGGCATCTGAAGCACAGCGCGAACCTCGAAGCGGCCCACGTCGCGAACAACATCCTCAATCCCGATCGGGCCGCCGAGGTCGACTACCACGCCATGCCGTGGGCGATCTTCGGCTCACCCCAGATCGGCGGCGTGGGGCTGACCGAGAACGAGGCCGAGGACCAGGGCGTGGCCTACGCCGTCGCCACCTATCCGTACGACCGGACGGCCTACGGATCCTCGATCGAGGATCGCGATGGCTTCGTCAAGGTCCTGGCGGATCCCAAGACTGGTGAGATCCTCGGCTGCCACGTCATCGGCCATGAGGCGTCCATCCTGGTCCAGGAGGCCGTCAACGTGATGCGCTTCCGCCTGCCGATCGATGTGCTCGCTCAGTCGATCTACATCCATCCGGCCCTGCCCGAGGTGCTGCAGGGTGCCTTTGCGACGGTCGCGCAGCAGATCGCCGCGACGCGATCCGGCCAGGCGCACGAGCACGAACATGAGCATGCGTGATCGCCCTTACAGCGCGTGACGCGGCCGGGCGCGATGCTTGGTCGATGCCTCGATTTGCCGCGGCCGGCCTCCTGCTGGCACTCATCCTTGCCGCCTGCTCACCCTCGGCGGGCACGCCGCCCGACGGGGCCGAAGCGCCCGACGCCGGGCCGTTGCTCGCCTACGAGCTCACCGACGTCCGCAGCGGCGAGACGTTCACCCTGGCCGAGCTCTCCGCGGATCGACCCGTCGTCCTCGAGACGATGGCCATCTGGTGCACGACCTGTCTCAGCCAACAGCGGGAAGTGGTCCAGGCACACGAGCTGGCGGAGTTCCACTCCGTCGGGATCGACGTCGATCCCAACGAGGAGGCGGCCGACCTCGCGGAGTACGCCGAGCGCCAGGGCTTCGATTGGCGCTTCGTCAAAGCCGATGCGGAGCTCGTCAAGTTGCTCACGGATCGCTATGGCTTCGGCGTGACCAATCCGCCCTCGACGCCGACCTTCGTGGTCGCCGATGGACAGGTCCGCGCGCTCGAGTTCGGCCGCGTGCGCAGCGCCGAGGAGCTGGTCGCCGAGCTCGGCGCCGGCTGAGCGCCGCACGCGATGGAGGTCTACGTCGGGGCGCTGCTTGCCGGCATCGGTGCGACGATCACGCCCTGCATCCTGCCGCTGTACCCGGCGTTCCTCGCCTACGTCACGACGGGCGGGGCCCAGGCGGCAACGGTTCCCGCGGGCGCGCCACCGCCCAGTCCAGCGCTGCCGCCGGCGGTCGCGGCCCTCATTGTCTGGGCCGGGGTCGTGACCGGGATGCTCGCCATCGGTGCGCTGATCGCGACCGTCGCCGTGCCGCTCGGCGACTTCAACCGGATCGTGCTGCCGATCGCCGATGCGCTCCTCATCGGCCTCGGCATCCTCCTGCTGGCCGGGGTCAACCCGTTTGCGAAGCTGCCTCAGCCGTCGGCTTCGGCGCTCGGTGGGCGCGGGCCGGAAGCTGGAGCATTTCTGTATGGGCTCCTGTTCGCACCAATCGCCATTCCGTGCAGCGGACCGTTCCTGGTCGGGATCTTTGCCTTCAGCCTGACGATCGGTGACGCGCTGGGTCGCATCCTGTTCTTCGGGGTCTTTGGCGTCGGCTTCGGGCTCCCGCTCTTCCTGTTGGGGACCGTGGGTCAGGCCCGTGGAGCGCAGCTGGCGCGGGCACTGGTGCGCCACGAGCGTCCGCTGCAGCTCGTTCTTGGCGTGATCCTGATCGCCGTCGGGATCTGGGATCTCTCGGTCAACCTGCCGCAGATCCTCGCCTGACTCGCCGGAGCACCTGTGACCCACGCCACAGCATCCAGCGGACGTTCGGGCCACGATTCCGGGAGACACCCAAGGAGACTCCCATGCGAGCCGATATCGTCCCCGGAGCCCGGCTTCCGGACTATGAGCTGACCGATCACACCCGCCAGCGCCGCAAGCTGAGCGAGATCCAGGGGGCCGATCCGATGATCGTGGTCCTCTCCCGTGGCCACTTCTGTCCGAAGGACCACCAGCAGCATCTCGAGCTGGCCTCGTTCTTCCCGAAGATCGCGGTCGGATACACGAAGATCGTCACGATCACGACCGACAACCTGATCGAGCTCAACGAGTTTCGTCAGTCCGTCGGCGCCCAGTGGACGTTCCTGTCGGACCCTCGCCGGACCATCCAGAAGGACCTCGACATCGCCGAGTACACGGATCCCACCCACGATCCGATGATCCCGCACACCCTGGTTCTCGAGCCGGGCCTCGTCATTCACCGCATCTACAACGGCTACTGGTATTGGGGCCGGCCGTCCGTCGACGACCTGCGTCGCGACCTCCGGGACGTGTTCATGAAGGCTCGGCCCGATTGGGACCTCGGCGCGCCCGGCATGCGCGAGGCCTGGGACGAGGGCGATCGATCCCTCTTCTATCCGTATCCCCGGGAGACCGCGATCGGGCAACGGGGCGCGTGATTTCGACATATGCGCTCTCGGGGGCGCATCCTTCGCGGGTGGCGAATCGTCGACTGCTTGATGCGGCGAAAGAGGTGCTCGAGGCCAACTGGGTCGGATCGTCGACGGTCCCGGCCTCGGGCCTCTATCCGCATCAGTGGAGCTGGGACTCGGCGTTCATCACCATCGGCCGCTCCTGGTACGACCAGGGTCGTGCCCAGGCGGAGCTCGAGGAGCTCCTCCGCGGCCAGTGGGCGGACGGACGAATCCCGCACATCGTCTTCAATCCCAGCGTGCCAGACGACGCCTACTTCCCCGGCCCGGCGTTCTGGAAGAGCAGCCAGACGCCGCGGGCGCCGCGCGACATCGAGACCTCGGGAATCGTTCAGCCCCCGCTGCATGCGTCAGCCGCGCTCGAGATACACGACAACGCGCAGGACCCGGGAGAGGCTCGAGCGCTCCTCGAGCGCGTCTATCCCCGGCTCGTCGCATGGCATGCGTACCTGGCGCGACACCGCGATCCCGACGGCATCGGGCTGGCCGCCATCCTCCACCCGTGGGAATCCGGCCTGGACAACTCGCCAGCGTGGGATCAGGCATTGGAGGATCTCGAGGTCCGGGACGATGTTCTGCCGGCCTACGAGCGGCGGGACCTCGTTGCTTCCGAAGCGGAGGACCGCCCGACCGACGACGCGTACCGGCGCTTCGTTCACCTGGCTGCCGCCTACCGCGAGGTGGAGTACGACGACGAGCGCCTCTGCCGCTCCAGTCCATTCATCGTCGCGGGTCCGCTCCTCAACTCCATTCTCATCTGGTCGAGCCTTGCGCTGGCGCGCATCGCGCGCCTTGTCGGCGATGATCCACAGCCGCACCTCGTCGGCGCGGCGAGGGTCCGCGCGGGGATCCAATCCACCCTGTGGCATCGGGAAGATGCCCGGTACTACAGCCGGAACCTGCGGACGGATCGGTTCCTGCGCGACCCGTCGATCCTGAGCTTCCTGCCGCTCCTCGACCCGGAGCTGCCGATGGAGGGGCGCGACGCCATCGTCCGGGACCTCTCGGCGCCATGCTTCCACCCGCCGGAGACCGAGGAGCACTACCTGATCCCCAGCTACGACCTGACCGGTGAGCTCTTCGATCCGCGGCGCTACTGGCGCGGTCCCGTATGGCTCAACACGGACTGGCTCGTGTGGCGCGGGCTGCTCCAACACGGACAGCACGAGCTTGCCGGGCACGTGACGGATAGCATGCTCGCGCTCGTGAAGCGATCCGGGTTCCGCGAGTACTTCAACCCGTTCACCGGCGAGGGCCACGGCAGCGACGGATTCGCCTGGAGCGCCGCCCTGGTCATCGATGTGATCGAGCGTCGGGCGCGGATGTCATCCGCGACGGATTTGTCGTGAAGACCCTCGGAGTTGGACTTGCGGGTTCGCTCGGCGCCGCGGTCGCGTGGATGGCACTGGCCTCGTTCACCGGGCTGATCTTCCACTTCATGCCCGCGGCGCCGCCGATGGCCGGCGCTGCATTGGTGGCCTGGCGGCTGGGGTCGCCGAAGCTTGTGCCCGGCGTCCTCGTCATCACCTTCGGCGTGCTCATCGCCCTGTTCGCATCGTTGCTGATCGCCCAGATGGGCCTTCCGCTCGACGACCCGCCGTGGACCGGCGCGGCCATCGCCGCGGGGGCGGTGATCGGATCGATCGTGACGTGGAGAGCCGGTGGAGCTCCGCGCTCGATGACGACGACGGACGACGCCGGTCGACCGACCTGAACGATCAGCCCGCAGCTGCTCGGGGATAGCGGCGGGAGCGGACGGCGCGCTGCTCGGCCGCAACCTTGAGTGCGGAGAGCGTGCGCCGCATGTACCAGCGATAGGCGGGCGCAGCAATGAAGCGCGCGACGAACGGGACCCAGTGCCTGACTTCGCCCGAGTAGGTCACTGCCGTCACGCCATGGGCTTCGTTGAAGTCCAGCCATTCGACGACGTGGTCGAGCGGCCCCTCCAGGACGCGATAGTCGATGCGTTCTGGTGCGCTGAGCGTCACTTCCTCGAGGAAGCCGAAGAAGCGGAATGGCGCGGGCGCGCTGAAGCGCACCACGAGGACGTTCCCGTCTCGTCGGATGAGCTCGGTGGCGTGGGGCGGACCGTCGGGCAGCGATCCTCCCACGGCCGCGGCCATCTCAAATACCAGTTCGCGCGGCGCGTTGATCTCGACGCGGACGGGGCGGATCAGTTCGGTCACGTCGCCATCCTGATCCGCAACGGGGAGGCTGGCCGTGAGGACGCTTACGCAGCCACGCCGGCCGGCCACGACCCCGCTGGGACGAGGAGCCAGGCGATGAGCAGGGCGACGATCAGCCCGACCATCGTCGCCACCGACCAGACCGGCGACTCCGTGCTGGTCATCCGGATCGTGGCGATCAGGGCCGGCGGCACCACGAACAGGCTCGCCAGAGCGACCGTCGACGGGATCGCTCGGTCGGTGATGGCTGCGGTGACGACACCCGCCGCCGTGAGCGATCCGGCGTGGATCCCGCGCAGGAATCGCGGTGAGATCCGCGTGACCAGCGTCCGCTTGCCGTCCGCCTCATCGGCGCTGCGATCCGGCCATGCCGTGGACAGGACGCTGGCAAGGTCGACCAGCGCAAACGGCACGAACGCCGCTACGACCCACGGCGGGACGGATCCCGCGGCGGTTGCGAAACCGTAGACCGGCAGGAGCAGGCCGCCCAGGATGGCGTTGCCGAACTCCCCGAGCCCATGGCGATTGAGCGCCACCGAGCGCGGGAGCGAATACGCCCATCCGCCGATCGTGCCCCCGAGCAGGAGCCCGAAGGCGATCGGGGGTAGGCCACCCGCCACTGCTCCCAGGACGCCGAGTGAAAGCCCGGCCACGGCCGATGCGACAGCCGCGTACAGCGCAATCCGTGGGGCGAGGCCGGTACGCGACAGGGCGCCGCTTCCCCCGGAGAAGGCCGTCCGGCGCGTCGCGGCATCGGTCTCCGCGTCGGCATACTCGTTCGCGTAGTGGACGCTGACCGACACCAGGGTGAGGGCGGCCAGGCCGATGAGAATTGCCGGGAGGTCGAAGGCGCCGCTGGCTCGCGCGGCGGCAACGCCGGCGAAGTAGACGACGGCGATGAGCAGGACCTGTGACGGCCGGCTCATCGAGATGAGCGCGCCCGCGAGGACGCGCCCGTCGCGGTCAGCCAATCCGCAGGAGCGGCCCGGCGTCGAAGATGCCGTCGACCGCGACCCCGAGTCCCGTGAAGACGGATGCCGGGATCCCGATGTCGGCCACGAACGGCACCCCGGCATGGCGTGCCCCCTCGCCGATCGACATGCCTCGCTTCGGAAGGTCCAGGGCGAGCGTGGCGTCGGCCGAGACGGCCGCCCCGGGGCGCGCGCCGCTCGTCGCGTCGATGCCGGAAGGGATGTCGAGGCTCAGCACGGCACCGGCACCGGCATCGGCCATCTCGATCAGCGGGCGAAGCACCTCGTCCGGAGCTCCGCGCAGGCTGTAGCCGATGAGCGCGTCGATGACGACGTCCGCGTGCTCGATCTCGCCGCGCAGCTCATCGTGCGACCGATCATGTCCGGCCACGGCGGCCCGCACGCCCGCGGCGAGCAGCGGCTCGATCTGCGCGCACGGCGCGGGACGCAGCCGGAGAATCGGGTGGGCGAACGCGACGCAGACATCGGCGCCCCAGCCGGCAAGCCGGCGTGCCGCGACGAGCCCGCCGCCGGCGTTGTTGCCGGTGCCGGCCAGGACGACGATGCTGCGACCCGCCACCGACGAGCCGAGCGTGAGACGCGTGAGCTCGGCAAGCTGATGGCCGGCGTTCTCCATCATCTGGAGCAGGCTGAAGCCGATGCGGTCCGTCGCGATGCGATCGGCTTCCACCATGACCTTGCCGTCGACGAACGGCACCTCACCGATCGACGAGGACGGGAGATCGGGAAGATTCCAGCGGGCCGGGGTCATGTTGGGCGAGACCATGGTGCCAGCCTGCGCCGCCGGCGCCCCGTCCGCTGTAAGCGAGGCGACACGGCCGCTCAGCCCTCGGCCAGCGCCTCGAGCCGGTCCGGGTCGAGGACCACCACGCGCTGGCGGGCCATCTCGACGATGCCGCGCTCGCGGAGCGAGGAGACCGTGGTGGCGAGCGTCTCCCGCGATGTCCCGATCATGTCGGCGAGCTCCTGCTGGGTCAGGCGCGCGTCGATGGCCCCATCGGCGTCATCGCGGCCGAATCGTCGCAGGAGGTCGAGAAGACGCGCCGCGAGCCGCTGCTCGACCGAGCGGAAGGCCATGATCTCCCGCTCGCGCTCCGAGCTGGCGAGCCGATCGGAGAGGTAGCGAATGATGTTGACGCCCACGGCCGGGAAGCGATCAATCAGGCGGCGCAGCTCATCGGGGGTGAAGCTGCAGATGAGCGCCTCCTCGACCGCTTCGGCGTAGACGTCACTGAGCTCCTGGCCAAGCCACGACATGCGCCCGACGATCCGGCCCTTGTCGAGGATCTCCAGCGTCAGCTGCTTGCCGTCGGGGGTGAGCCGATAGAGCCGTACGCGGCCGCGCTTCACGATGTACAGGCGCTCGTCGTCATCGTCGGGCGACGTCACCAGCCCGCCGACGACGCACGTCTGCATCGGCAGCGTTTGGCTGACCTCCTTGAGCTGCTCCGGCGTCAGCCCGGCGAAGAGGTCGACCTCGCGCAGCAGGCCGACCTTCAAGTCGTCCTCGGTCAGCGGGGGACCGGTCGGCGGTTGCATCGCCGGTCCAGCCTGCCGATCGAAGAAGCGTTTCAGCATTGGACAATCATGCATCCATTCCGCGGCGCGCGGAAGTGACGAAGGATCGTGGCCGCGTCGATAGATCGCCGGAATCGCGCCTTTTGGGGGTCATCTGGCGCGCTGCTGCCGATCTATCGGCTGGCACGTGGCCTGAAGGGGCCGCAACCGCTGTTCTGGCCGCCCATGAGCCGATATATCGGCGGGGCGGCGCCCCCGCCGACCGTTCGGCGCGATTGCGGCGATGAATCGGCGACTGCGGAGACAGCGCAACGGGTGCGCCCACGATGAGCGCACCCGTCAAGAAGGACGCGGGTCAGCTGACGCGCTCGACCGTGATCTCGACGACCGGGTTGGTCCAGCCATGGACTCCCGGCACGAGGTCGTTGCCGCCGGCGATTCCGGCATGGTGATGGATCACGCCACCCTCGGCCAGATCGGGATTCGTCATATCAGTGCCGGCATCGTCGGAGCTCACGCCGATCAGGGGCTGGCACGGCGGCACGATGTCCGCGAAGTCCTCGGTGTTGATCTCGGTCCCCGCGTCGTAGGCGGCGCCGTTTACCGTCACGGCACTGCCCACCTGGTTCGGGAGCTTGAGCCCGTCCACGCCGGTGAACCCGTCGTTCGTGCAGATCAGCATCGACTCATAGGACAGGAACTGCGCGCCCGGCCCGGCGGTGATCGTGAGCGTCACCGTGTTGCTGAACATGCCGAACAGCGGAGAGCCGACGGGAACGAGCGGCGCGCCTGCCGCCGTGTAGTCGGAGATGGCGGGATCCGAGCCCAGGGTGCCCATGAACTGGGCAAGGTTGCCGTTCTCGGCAATCTCCTGCGTCCCGAGGTTGGCGGAACTTCCAACCTGGAACAGGTGGGTCGAGCCGCGGTGCGTGGCGATGAGCGGCGGGGTGAAGGCCTGGCCGCTGGTCAGGTTGGTGATGGTGACCTCGTACGTCCGCTGCTGGTGCGCGGCGAGGGTCGGTGAGACGGCCACGATGGCCAGGAGGGCCGCCCCGAGGAGCGGGCCCGCGAGTCGTCGGGTGGGTCGGTGCATGGTCGGTCCTCTCGATGCGAATCGCCGCCGTGGTGCGGGCGGCCTCGGGCAATCGTGGGGAGGGACCGTGACGGAGGTATGGCGGGCGCGTGACGATTCAGTGACGGGCTCAGCCGGGCGTGGCGGACGGATCGTCGCGACGCAGCAGGATGCCGAGATACGCCTTCCACGGACCCACCTCGGCATCATGGGATCCCGCCATGGCGGCGAAGATCTGGGCCACGTGGTCGAGGTCGTGCACCGCCCACGTCGTCAGCAGCTCGCGCAGGGTCACCTCGCCGAGCGACGGGTGCAGTCCGCGACGATCGAGGTCTTCCTCCGAGACGAGCTCATCGAGGCGCGCCAGGTTCTCGCCCCGCAGCGCGGCGAATCGCTCCACCAGCTCGTCGAGCGACGCGTCCGCGTCGCGCGACTCGTGGGCGAAACGGTCGAACCTGTCGAACGGAAGGTCGGTGCCGTGCTCGAGGATGCGCTGGGTGCGCGCGATCCAATCGCTGAGCTCGCCGGTGACGAGGTGGCCGACGACGTCGCGTGGTCGCCATCCATCGGGAGTGTCGGTCGTATCGGTCCAGGCGTCCGGCAGCCCACGGAGCAGGATGCGCAGCAGCTCGGGCGTGCGATGCAGGAGGTCGACCGTCTCATCCAGGTATGTCATGTGCTGATCGTACGCCGCGCCGCAGCGGCAAGCTCCACTCCGCCGATCCAGGTCCGCAGTGGGCGAACGTGGCCGAGGCGCAGGGCGAACGCGCCTTCGTGATCGGCGTCCCAGGCCACGAGGTCGGCGGCGGCGCCCACCTCGAGCACCCCGAGATCCGGGCGGCGCAGGGCGGCGGCGCCACCCCGCGTGGCAGCGACCAGCGCCTCGGCCACCGTCATCCCGAGCAGCGTCGCGCCGAGGCCGATGACCAGCGGCATGGCGCCGAATGCGCCGAAGGTCCCGGCGTTCGCGTCGCTGGCCAGCGCCACCCCCGCGCCCCCGTCGAGCAGCGCCCGAGCCGGAGGCATCCGATCGCGGAGGACGGTCGCCGGCCCGGGCAGCAGCGTCGCGACCGTCGACGAGCCGGCCATCGCGGCGACGCCGCCGGCATCCAGCTGTTCCAGGTGATCGACTGATGCCGCGCCGAGATCGACCCCCAGCCGTGCGGCGCCCGTCAGCTCCAGCTGATCGGCATGCAGGCGCAGGCCGAGCCCGGCGGCCGTCGCGGCGCGTCCGATGCGTTCGGTGGCCGTGGCGTCGAAGAACCCGGAATCGGCGAACACGTCGACGAAGGACGCGAGGCCGGCCGACGCCACTGCCGGGACCATGTCCTCGGCGACGTGGGCCGCGTACTCGGCCATGCCGGCGTGCTCCGGCGGGACGGCGTGCGCCCCGAGGAAGGTCGGGATCACGCGCAGCGGCAGTCGCTCGGCGACGCGGGCGATGATCCGCAGGTGGCGGAGCTCCTGGTCGAGCGACAGCCCGTACCCCGACTTGCACTCCACCGTCGTCGTGCCGGCGGCCAGCGCCGAGCGAAGACGCGACTCGACGAGGAGCTCGAGCGATGCATCGTCGGCGGCGCGAGTGGCCCGGACCGTTCGCAGGATGCCGCCGTCGGTGTACGGCTGACCCTCGAGCCGCGAGGCTGCCTCGTTGGACCGCTCGCCGGCAAAGACGGGATGGGTGTGGCTGTCCACCAGCCCGGGAGTGACGAGTGCACCGCCCAGGTCCACGCGCTCAGCCCGCGGTGCCTCGGCGGGGGGCCCGATCCACGCGATCCGACCCTCCTCGACCAGCAGCGCCCACGGCGAGAGACCGGCGGGCGCCAGGCGGCCGGTCCCGGTGAGGAGCATGGTGTCCTAGAACACGCGGCGGCGAGTGACGAGCCGGTAGATGATGACCACCAGCGCCACGATGAGCAGCAGGTGGATGAGGCCGCCGAACAGCTTGAGCAGGAGCCCAAGCAGCCACAGGCCGAGGAGCAGGACGACGATGAACCACAGCATGCGGATGAGCGTAGCGCTTCGAGTGACCGGTACACTCGCCTGAATGGCCTCCAAGCCCGCAATTCTTGCGGTCGATGACGACGCTCCGGTGCTGCGCGCCGTCGAGCGAGACCTGCGCGCCAAGTACGGGGACGACTATCGCGTGCTGGCCGCCGGGGCCGGCGCCGAGGCCCTCGAGCTCGTTCGCGAGCTGACCCGACGCGGCGACGCCATCGCACTGTTCCTCGTCGACCAGCGCATGCCCGTCATGACCGGGATCGAGCTGCTGCGCGAAGCTCTTCCCCTCCAGCCCGATGCGAAGCGCGTGCTGCTGACCGCCTACGCTGATACCGACGTCGCCATTCGCGCCATCAACGAGATCCGCCTCGACCAGTACCTTCTCAAGCCGTGGGATCCCCCCGAGGAACACCTGTATCCCGTGGTCGATGATCTCCTGGCCGATTGGTCCGCGACGTTCCGGCCGGCCTTCGAGGGCGTGCGCCTGCTCGCGGGGCGCTGGGCACCGCGCGGGCACGAGATCCGCGACTTCCTGACTCGCAACCAGGTGCCGTACACCTGGCTCGACCCCACTGAGGACGAGGGTCGCCGCGTTGCGGACTCGCTCGACGAGGGCGTCGATCCGGCGGAGCCGGTCGTGATCTTTCCCAACGGTCGGATCCTGCGCAGCCCGGCCCTGCGCGACGTGGCCGATGGCATCGGCCTCTCGACCAGCGCGGCCCTGCCGTTCTACGACCTGGTCATCGTGGGTGCCGGACCTGCCGGCCTCGCGGCTGCCGTCTACGGCGCCAGTGAGGGCCTGAAGACCCTGCTCGTCGAACGCGAGGCGCCGGGAGGGCAGGCCGGGACCACGAGCCGCATCGAGAACTACCTCGGGTTCCCGTCCGGGTTGAGCGGTGCCGACCTTGCGCGGCGGGCCCTCGCCCAGGCGCGACGGCTCGGTGCCGAGATCCTGTCGTCACAGGAGGCCGCGGCCATTCGACGCGCCGATCCGTACCGAACGCTGGTGCTCGACGACGGATCCGAGCTTTCCTGTCAGTCGATCGTCATTTCGACCGGGGTGAGCTACCGCGTGCTCGACGTGCCGGGCGCCGCGGAACTGGCCGGCGCCGGAGTCTATTACGGGGCGGCGACCACCGAGGCGCTGCTCTATCGCGGCGCCGAGGTTGGCGTGGTGGGCTCGGGCAACTCGGCGGGCCAGGCCGCGGTCCACCTCGCGCGCTTTGCGGCCAGGGTCCACCTGCTGGTGCGTGGCGATGGCATCGAGTCGTCGATGAGCGCCTACCTGGTGGAGCAGATCCAGGCGCTCGACAATGTCGAGCTGCACACCGGCGCCTCGACCCGCGAGCTGCGGGGCTCGACGCATCTCGAGAGCGCCACGTTCGACGCGGCCGATGGCGTCCTCGAGCTGCCGCTCTCCGCCGTCTTCGTGTTCATCGGTCAACAGCCGCGCACCTCGTGGCTGGACGGCGTGGTCGAGCGCGACGAGCGTGGATTCATCCTCACCGGACCACAGGTGGCGTCCCGCAGCGGCGGACGCGAGGCCGCACTCCTCGA
>JAGXHP010000077.1 GCA_024636135.1 Chloroflexota bacterium | reverse complement strand
CGGCACGTCGAGCAGGAGCTCCGCATCGCGGGGCAGGGCATCGAGCGATGTCCGGCGCCACTCTTCCTCCTGCCCCGTCGGGAGCGGCGTGGCCACGGCGCGCTCCCACCAGCGAGCGCGGAGAGCTCGGAGCCAGTCGGGTTCGTTCAATCGGTCGCTGATGCGTCCGATGGCATCGGCATCCAGCGCCGACGCGGTCAGGGTCAGGGTCATCGGATCAGCCGACCGCGCCTTCCATCTGGAGCTGGATCAGTCGGTTCATTTCGACCGCGTACTCCATCGGCAGCTCCTTGACGATCGGCTCGATGAAGCCGTTGACGATCATGGCGGACGCCTCTGCCTCGGACAGGCCACGGCTCATCAGGTAGAACAGCTGCTCGCTGCCGACCTTCGAGACGGTCGCCTCGTGCCCGATCGTGACGTCGTCCTCGTCGATCTCCATGTAGGGATAGGTGTCGGAGCGGGCGTCGTCGTCGAGGATGAGCGCGTCGCAGCGCACCGTGGACTTCGACTTCTCACACCCCGGGTAGACCTTGATCAGGCCGCGGTACGAGGTGCGGCCGGTGCCCTTGCTGATCGACTTGCTGGTGATCAGGGAGGTGGTGTTCGGCGCCGCGTGGATGATCTTGCCGCCGGCGTCCTGGTGCTGGCCGTCGCCGGCGAAAGCGATCGAGAGAACCTCGCCGTGCGCACGCTCGCCCAGGAGGTAGATGCTCGGGTACTTCATGGTCAGCTTCGAGCCGAGGTTGCCGTCGACCCACTCCATGACCGCGTCCTCGTGGGCCACGGCGCGCTTGGTGACCAGGTTGTAGACGTTCGAGCTCCAGTTCTGGATCGTGGTGTATCGGACGCGGGCGCCCTTCTTCACGATGATCTCGACCACGGCGCTGTGCAGGCTGGCGGTCGAATACGTCGGGGCGGTGCAGCCCTCGACGTAGTGCACGCTCGAACCCTCGTCGGCGATGATCAGCGTGCGCTCGAACTGGCCCATGTTCTGGGTGTTGATGCGGAAGTAGGCCTGGAGCGGCAGCTCCACGTGAACGCCCTTCGGCACGTAGATGAACGAGCCACCCGACCAGACCGCGGTGTTGAGCGCCGCGAGCTTGTTGTCATTGGCCGGGATCACCGTTCCGAAGTGTTCGCGGAAGAGCTCGGGGTGCTCCTTCAGCGCCTGGTCGGTGCCCAGGAAGATCACGCCCTGCTTCTCGAGGTCCTCGCGGATGTTGTGATAGACGACCTCGGAGTCGTACTGGCCGCCGACCCCGGCGAGGTACTTCTTCTCCGCCTCCGGGATCCCGAGCTTGTCGTACGTGCGACGGATGTAGTCGGGAACGTCGTCCCAGTTCTGGACGGCCTTGTCGGTGCCGGTGACGTAGTAATAGATGTCCTGGAAGTCGATCCCGGTCAGGTCGCCTCCCCACGTCGGCATCGGGCGCGCCTCGAAGTGCCGATACGCCTTCAGGCGAAGATCGGTCATCCACTTCGGCTCGTCCTTGACGGCGCTGATCTTGGCGACGATCTCGACGTTCAGCCCCTTCTGGAAGATCTGGAGAGGCTTCTCCTCATCGTGCCAGCCGTACTTGTAGCCGCCGGGAATCTCGTTCAGGGCTGGATTCGGAAGGGCCATGCGCTCCTCGTGGGCTCGCGCCGGAATTCGCCTGCACACGAATCCCGACTGATTTGGTCGGTGTTACTGCCCCATTGTCCCGCAGGGTCGATGCGCGGTCAACCGGGGACCGATGGTGCACGCGGGCCGTTGGCGGGGGCCGAGGCCGTGCCCCGGTCGGCGGGCAGGAGCGCACGCTCGAGCTCCGCGACGGTGGGCCGGGACGAGATCAGCGGGCGCACCACCTCGGCGTCCGCGAAGCCACCCGTGACGGCGAGCTGCGTGACCCGTTCGGCGGTGTCGACCCACGCGACGGCCGCCGGCCCGTGATCCTCGTCCGCGAGCACCTCGATCCGCTCGTCCCCGGCTGCCGCGCCGACGACGTCGAGATGGCGATCGCCGAAGTCGCTGTAGATCCACGGCGCCCGCGCCTCAGGCAGTTCCCGGCCGAGCATCGCCAGCGCTGCGCGCTCGCCGCCCTCCCGGGCCGCGTGCCAATGCTCGATGCGCCGACCATCGACCCGGGCCACGTCACCGGCAGCGAAGATCTCCTCGTCAGCCGTCGCGTATCGGGCGTCCGTGACGATGCCGTTGTCACACGGCAGTCCTGCCGCCCGGGCGAGCTCGTCGCGAGGCGATACACCGACGCACAGAACAGTGACGTCGGCGCCGAGCCGCTCGTCCCCGATCGACACCGACCCCGCGTCGATGCCGGTCACCGCAGTCCCGAAGCGGATCGATACGCCGTGCCTCTCGAGCGCACCGACCGCCCAGGCCGACAGGTCCGACCCGAGCGCGCCGCCCCACAAAGCATCGCCGAGCTCCACGACCGTCACCTCCGCGCCGCGTGCCGCGAGCGCGGCGGCGGTCTCCACGCCGATGAACCCCCCGCCGACGATCACCACCCTGACGCCCGGACGCACCGCTGTTCGGAGGCGCACGGCGTCGTCGAAGGTCCGCAGGACGAAGCCGCGCTCGACGCCCGGAATCGGCGGCAGGCGCGGTGCCGCGCCGGTCGCGAGCAGAAGCCTTCCGAAGCGCAGCCGCTCGCCGTTCTCCAGCTCCACCGTTCGTCGGTCTCGGTCGATGGCTGCGGCCCGAGTACCAGTGCGCACCTCGATACCCCGTCGCTCGTACCACGCCGGCGACTCGGCGAGCAGCAGGTCGATCCCGACGTCCGCGCCGAGCACCTCCTTGGACAGCGGCGGCCGGTTGTAGGGCAGATGTGGCTCGTCCCCGACGAGCAGGATCGACTCCGTGGATCCGCGCCGCCGCAGAGCCCGGACGCAGCGCACCGCCGCAACGCCCCCTCCGATGACGATGAGGTCGACGGATCGATCGCTTCGGTTCATCAGTCGTGCCCGCGGAGCTCGGTCGGCACGAGCCACTCGCGCAGGAGGCGCCCGAGGCCGTTCGTCTGGCCGGTACGGACCAGCCACGCGCGCACGAGCGTGGGGCCCGCGGCTGACGCCACGCAATCGGCGCGCGCCAGCGGATCACGCCACCGCGCGCTCAGCTCGTGCACTCGCTCGAGACCCACCCCCAGCCGTCCGAGCCCTGGAGCGTCACGGTCGTCCGCGATCGCCATGGCGGCCAGCGCGGGCGCCAGCTCGTCGATCGCGCGTTCGACGGCCACGATCCGCTCACCCGACCATTGCAGGCCGTTGCTGCGGCCGATGCGACCCAGCTCGTACGCCAGCTCGTGGTCGCCCATGAGGACCTCCCGACCGACGGCCTGCAGTCCGTGATCCACGGTCCCCTGCGGACTGGGCTGCCACTCCGCGCGCGGGGGGCGCAGCATGCCGGCGAGCTGTTGCATGCTGGCGGCCGCGGCGACGCGAACCACCCGACCCGCGGTCCAGCGCCGATCGACGTTGAGCACCAGCCGGCCCGTGCCGTCGAGCCGGTCGATCCGGAACTGCGCCGACCGGGAGCCTTCATGCGCGGTCCCGATCTCAAGTGGCCTCATCTCACGGGACAGCTCGAGGTCATCGCGCGCCCGCTGCCACAGCAGGGTCATGACGGGCGCCATGACCCGAGGAAGGATGGCGCGATCCACGGTGGTCGCCGCCCGGTGGGCCGACAGGCCATCCGCGAGGGAGCCGCTTCCGGCGGCGAGATCACCCAGGCGTTCGGGGGCCGCCTCGTCGATCGACGGACCGGTGGCATCCACGACCGACACGAGGTCGGGACTTCGGCCCACCAACGCGTCCGCCGCGGCGGCCAGGGCGGTGGCCTGCACCCGGTACCAGGTCGGCTCCGCATCGGCCGCAAGCGCACGCGCCTCGCGGGCAACAACCTGGAGCCGCGCGTCGACACCGCGACTGCGTGACCAGGCAGCCACGAGATTCTCGTAGCGGAGGGCGAGCTCATCCACGTCCCCATGCTACCGGCGCCACTAGACTCGGGCCGATGACACGTCAGGACGGGCCGATCCTGCACCGCGGCCTGGTGCTGCGGGCGCTCTCCGGGTTCTACACCGTGCGGACGGACGACGGTGATCTCATGGAGGCGCGCCTCCGCGGTCGGATGAAGAAGGAGCGCCAGGCCTCGGACCTGGCCGTCATCGGCGATCGAGTCTCGGTCGAGCGTCTCACCGACGGGACCGGCGCCATCGCGGCCGTCGAGCCTCGTGAGCGGCGGTTCAGCCGTCGCCAGCCAGGCCCCCGAGGCTCCTGGCGCGAGGATGTCATGGTTGCCAATGCCGATCTGGTGGTCGCCGTCTTCTCCTGCGATCGACCCGAGCCGAACCCGCGCCTGATCGACCGCTTCCTGGTGGTGGCCGAGTACAACGAGGTGCCGGCGCTCATCGTGGCCAACAAGACGGACCTGGTGAGCGAGGAGCTGGCCGCGGCACGGTTCGCGGCCTACGAAGGGGTCGGCTACGACGTGATCTACGCGAGCGCGACGACCGGGCGCGGCCTGGAGGAGCTGCGGCGGCGGCTCGGCGGCCGCCTCTCGATCGTCACCGGTCCCTCCGGCGTCGGCAAGTCAACGCTCCTGAACGCCCTGCAGCCCGGGCTCAGGTTGGCGACCGGTGAGGTGTCGGACGCCCTGAACAAGGGGAAGCACACCACCACCCATGCCGAGCTGCTGCCCGTCGAGGGCGAGGACGGGGGGTACGTGGCGGACACCCCCGGGATCCGGGAGCTCGGCCTGTGGCAGATCCCCGCGACCGAGCTGGCCACCTGCTTCCCCGAGTTCCGACCGCACCTCGGAGCCTGCGGATTCAACGATTGCACGCACCTCCACGAGCCGCGGTGCGGCCTCCGGGCTGCCGTGGAGTCCGGAGCCGTGAGCGACGACCGCTACGACTCGTACCGGAGGATGCTGACCGCAGACATCGCCGACGGCTAGGAGCGCGAAATGGCGCCCCGGTACATGTCGAGCAGTCGGGTGCTCAGTCCCGGGCCGGAACCGACGAGGTCGCGGAACTCGTCCGCATCGAGCGCCAGCAGGCGACCGGCCGTCGCTGCGCTGACCGTCGCGGTCCGCGGCGACCGGCGCAGCAGGCCGATCTCGCCGAACACGTCGCCAGGTCCCAGGTCGCGGAGGTGTGCCTCATCGCCCGAATCGCGGGACTGCGTCACCCGGAATGACCCCTCGCCGATCAGGTAGAACCGATCGGCCTCGTCGCCCTGCCGCACCACGACCGCCCCCGCCTCCATCGGCACCTCGACCAGCTGTCGGGCGGCGACCTCGAGACGAGCCCGCGGCAGGCCCGCGAAGATCGGATGGACCAGGAGCCTCGCGCGCGCAGAGTCGATCTCCGGTGGCTTGTCCTCGCGCGCCGCCAGGGCCAGGGCAATGGCCACGGCAACCGCCGTGATGATCGCCGAGCCGATGAGCACCGGCGGGACCCCGATCGCTCCGGCGATGAGTGGCATCAGCAGCGATCCGAGGGAGTAGAGGACCGCAGACGTCGTCTGAAGGATCCCCATGGCCCGCCCTCGCAGCTCATCAGGCACCACCCGCTGGATCATCGTGGTGTTGACGACGTCGAGCAGTAGCAGGCCACCGACGGCAACGCCGATGGCGAGCATCGCGGTGAGCAGATCCCCCGCCAATGCCAGCCACGCCAGGCCGGCCCCACCGGCGATGCCGCCGACCAGGTACGGGACGCCGAGCCTCCGGGCCAGCAACGCGCCGCCGGCGATCCCGGCCACGACGCCCCCGACCCCCGTCGCGGCGTTGAGGTAGCCGGTCCCCGCCTCCCCCGAACTCAGGACATCCACGGCAATGACCACGGTGAGGACGCCGACACCACCGCCGACCAGGCTGGTGGCAGAGTCGAGGAGGAAGGGTCCGGCTAGGGGGCGCACGAGCGGGCGCCAGCCAACCGGAGCGGCAGCGGGTTCCGCGGCGTCATCGACGACGAGACGCTTGGTGCGCGGCACCGGCAGCCGCCACAGGACGACCGCGACCACCGCGAATGACACCGCATTCAGGAGGAAGGCGAATTCAAGTCCTCCACTGGCGAGGACCACGCCCGCCAGGGCCGGCCCGACGATGAACGCCACGTTGTCGAGCGTCGCCCACGCGCTGTTCGCCGGCCCGAGGTCGCTCTCGTCGACCAGGGTCGGGAGGAGCGACGCGATCGCCGGCCCGAAGAACGTCGAGAAGCACGCGGCCAGGATCGAGACCCCGATGATCACGAGCGTCGGCGCCCCGACGATCACCGCGCCCACCAGGACGAGCATGAGGATTCCGCGCGCCACGTCCGTGACGAGCAGCACCATTCGCCGGTCGAACCGGTCGGCAACGATCCCCGCGGGGACCGAGAGCAGCACGTAGGGCAGGATGCGAGCGGCACCGACCACGCCGAGGAGCACCGGGGAGTTGCTCTCCGAGTAGACGACCACGAGGACGGCGACGAGGTAGAGCCAGTCGCCGATGCCGGAGATGAACTCTCCGGCAAGCAGGCGCGCCAGAGCCCGGTTGCGGCGGAACAGGTCGATGTAGGTCTTGATCATGCTCATGCCGGTCCGCCCGTCCGCCCTCGCGGCGCCCTTCGACGTCCCGGGTTGTCCGCCACGCTGGCGAGGATGGCCTTGACCTCGAAGGGGCTCAGGCCGGGGTGTTTCGAGAGGATGAGCGCCACGAGGCCGGCGACGTGAGGGGCCGCGAAGCTGTTCCCGGTGGCGACCGTCGTCCCGCCGTCCTTCCACGCGATCGGCACGTCGACGCCCCAGGCCCCGAACTCGACCGGCGGCGAGGGGTTGTAGTAGAGGCGATACGGGTCGGGCTCCGCGTGGGCCGCCACGGACATCACCGATGAGAAGAGCGACGGGTAGCTGGGAGCCGGAACGTTGTTCGCGGCGCTGACCAGCGCGGTTCCCTGGAAGTAGGCGCGATCGGCGAGGTCGTGGAAGATCGGGTAGAGCGACTCGCTCTTCGACGACAGGCTCAGATTGCAGACCTGGAGGCCGCGCTCGATCGCCCACTCCAGACCGGCGGCAAATGCGCTGCCCTTGCCTCGCAGATCCGGCCCAAGGACGCGGATCGAGACGAGCTCCACTTCGGGGGCCAGTCCCACGATGATCGCTCCGCAGGCGGTCCCATGCCCGAACATGTCGACGGCGCCGTCGTTGACGACCTCCGGCTCCCCGTCGCCGATCTCGACCGTGACGTTCTCCACGACGCGACCGCGCAGGTGTGGATGATCGTTCTCGAGACCGGAGTCGATGATTCCGACCCGAACCCCCTTGCCGGTCGCCCCGCCCCACGCCCACTCACGCGTCAGGCCGCGCAGCCGCAGGCTGCGGCGCAGCGAGCCCTTCGGATCGGCGAAGGGCTCGGACCACGCGGGGAGCGGCTCGGTCACCGACCGTACCCGGTGCGCCGTGACCGGGTCGCGTGGCTGGCGACCACGTCGAGGACGTCCGCGAGCAGCGCCGTTTCGCGGTCGGTGAGCGAGCGCAGGCGCGACACCTGGTCGACCAGCCGCCAGAACGGCGCCTCGTCGTCCGCGTCGAGACCCTGGGTTCCCGCAGCGACCAGGGCCTCCACTGCATCAGCATCCATCTCGGGTCCGATGTGCTGGAGGACGCCCTGCAGGAGGCTCTCCGTATCGCGCTGCACCCGTGCCGCGCCGATGGCCACCGTCGCCTGGCCGGCGAAGACCGCGATGAGCTCCATGTCGCGCAGTGAGAAGGTGGGCGATCCCCGCTTGTCGAGCACCTGGAGCACGCCCACGGTGCCCTGCTCGTCGAGGAGCGGCGCGGCGGCGATGGAGCGCGGGACGTATCCCGTCTGCTCGGCGGCACCACGGTTGAAGCGCGGGTCGTTGGCGACATCCGACAGTGACAGGGCCTGGCCGGTCGAGTAGACGAAGCCGACGATGCCCTGGGTCGGCGGAACCGTCAGGCCGATGGCGCCCGCGCCCTGTTCACCCGCGGCAACGCGAAACTCCAGCCGGTCGGGGTCCTGCTCGAACAGCGCGATGGACGCGGCCTCCGCATCGAACAGCTGCACCGTCGCATCCACGATGCTCTGGAGCAGCCGCGTCTCGATATCTCCCTGGAGGCGGCGTCCAACGTCAGAACGCCGCGCCGCCGCAACGAGTGCGGCGAGCGCGGCGTCGGTTTCCTGGTCCACAGGTAGCGTCCTGCTACCTGAGGTTCATCACGTGGCCTTCGGTGTCGTCATCATCGGAGATGCCGCGTCGGGTGGTGTGACCCTCGACATCGTCGTCGGTCAGTCCACGCCGAGTGGTGTGGCCTTCGACATCGTCGTCGGTGACTCCACGCCTGGTGGTGTGGCCTTCGGTGTCGTCGCGCTGGTCCGTCATGATGTGTATCCCTCTTCCTTGCGGTCTGCGAATGACTTGCCGCCGAGCTGGTGCGGCCGGGCGAAGCGTTCCGTTGGCATCGGCCGCCGGTGATATCTCATACGCCCGAACCTCCTGTGGCGGTGGCGGCAGTGGTACCGCGCTGTGCTCATCCTATCGGCGGCCCGCAACCCGATGAATCTCGCGGGCGACAGCCGACCTGTCGGAAATGCGACAGATCAACGGGAGCCGCGCGCTTCGAGGGCGGCCAGATCGTCGATCACCAGGGTGTCGCGGTCGATCTGGATCAATCCCTCATCCACCAATCCACTGAGCAGCTTGTTCACGCTCTGGCGGGTACCTCCGATCATTGCGGCGAGGTCGGACTGCGTGAATGGCCAATCGAGCTCGATCCGCCCGGTGGCGTCCGAGTCGCCGGCGCGGGCGAGGCGAGCCAATCGCATGGACAGGCGGCCGGCAAGGTCCAGGAAGTGAAGCTCCTCGACGTGTCCCGTCAGCCGGCGCAGCTCCCCGGCCAGGGCGCGGAGCAACGCGGTCACGAGCCGCGGGTCTCCGGACAGGAGGTTGAGAAACTGGTCGCGGGGCAGCGACAGCGTCTCGGTCGCCTCCATCGCCGTGGCGGTCGTCGAGCGCGGCGAGCCATCGAGCAGGGCGAGTTCGCCGAAGAAGTCGCCGGGCTTGAGGCTGGCGATGATCGCCTCCTCGCCCTCGGGGGAGGGAAGCACGATCTTCACTCCTCCCTCCACCACGATATGCAGAGCGTCGCCCACGTCATCCTGGTGGAAGATCACCTCGTTGCGACGGAATCGCCGCGGCCGCGTCAGTCCCACCAGGGCGCGAAGCCGATCGTCATCGACGTGAGCGAACAGGGCACAGCTTCGAAGGCTCGCGATCGCGAGGTCATGGTCAGGCACAGCAGATCCCTCTGGGCGCAGGGTGGTCGACCGTGGGTCAGGGCAATGGTCGGCGCGTCTTCCCGCCCCGTCAAGAGTGTCACACCCGCGACACGGCGCGTGCGGTCCAGGCGACGTCTCCTCCATCGCACAAACGACCAGCGGGAGGTCGGCCAGTCGATCGCGATGAACGCGGCGGACGCCCACCATGACGTCAGACACAACGAACCACGAGCAGTCACCGCTGAACGCCAGCGGCCAGAGGAGGCACGACCGATGTTCGCACCCAATATCAGCACCCACCAGCTGGCCGATCAGATCCACCACGAGCGCATCGATCACGCCGCTCTCCTGCACAAGGTCGCTCGCGAGCGCTCGAGCGAGTCGGCCGGGATCGATCGACAGGCGCACCGCCGGACGACGTCACGACGTCTCGCGGCGACCTTGACCGCCGCAGTCCTGAGCATCGGCATCGCGGCCGTCGTCGCCGCCCAGGGCCCCAGCGTTCAGTCTGCCGCCGGCACGACAGGCGGAAGCGTGACCCTCATCCGCTGAGCGTTCATCCAGTGCGACGATGCCGGGCCACGAGCCCGGCATCGTCGTATTCGGCACCCGGCGCACGGCATCGGGTAAAATCTCGGCCGGCTGGCGGGAGTAGCTCAGCTGGCAGAGCGCCACCTTCCCAAGGTGGATGTCGCGAGTTCGAATCTCGTCTCCCGCTCCATCGACTCGGTCAGAGCGACGGCTCGTCGAGCGTGCTGAGCAACGCGATCCACATCAGCACGGCGACGATCAGCGAGAGGATCTCCACGGTTGGCATGCCCCCATGACGCG
>JAGXHP010000076.1 GCA_024636135.1 Chloroflexota bacterium | reverse complement strand
GCGACTGCGAACATCGCCGATGAGCATGCGCAGCTCCGGGCGTCCCCTCAGCTCCTGCGCCAGCTCGAACTGCTTGGAATCGTCACGCGAGAGCACCCGCAGCGCGCGCGGACCGAGATCCAGGATTCGACGCACGACCTCACCGCCGATCGAGCCCGTTCCGCCCGTCACGAGGATCGTTCGGTCGCGGAATATCGTCGTGTCCTGGTCGATCATCGGCCGCGCTGTTCGTCGGCGGAGATGTGAAGGGCCTCGGCCACGCGTCCAATGTCCTCCAACGACAAGCGTGAGGAGAATGGCAGCGCCAGCGTCTCGGCGGCGATGCGCTCGGTCACGGGAAAGTCGCCCTCGGCATGACCGAACCGCTGCCGGTAGTAGGGCTGGAGGTGGATCGGCGAGAAATACGGTCGCGACGGCACGCCCCGGCTCGCCAGCTGCTTGATGAGGCGGTCTCGTTCCACCCCGCCGCCCACCCTGACCACGTAGACGAACCAATCGACCGTCGCGCCCTGCCGGACCGCCGGCAGTGACAGCCATTCCATGTCGGCGAGGGCCTCGGCGTAGGCGGCAACGACACGATCGCGGCCGCGCCGCAGGTCGTCCAGGCGGCGCATCTGGGCAAGGCCGAGCGCCGCCGACATTTCGTCGAGACGATAGTTGAACCCGAGCCGGACGTGACGGAGCCATGTGCCGTCCTCATCTCGGCCCTGGTTCCTCAAGCTGCGCATGATCACAGCAAGCTCGGGATCATCGGTCACGACCATTCCGCCCTCGCCGGTGGTGAGCTGCTTGTTCGGATAGAACGCGAAGACCGAGGCATCGCCGAAGCTCCCAACCGGGCGACCGCCGAGCTTCGAGCCGAGCGCCTCGCAGGAATCCTCGATCAGTCGGATGCCTCGCTGATCGGCGAGGCGCTCGAGTTCGTCGATGCGGCAGGGATGACCAAACACGTCGACGGGGATCATGGCGCGAGTGCGGGGTCCGATGGCCGCCTCCGCCTGGGTCGGATCGAGTCCCAGCGTTTCCTCCTCGATGTCGACGAAACGCAGTGTCGCTCGTTCGTAGAGGACGCAGTTCGCGCTCGCCACGAAGCTGAATGGCGTCGTGACGACCTCGTCACCGTCACCGATGCCGAGTGCCGCCACCGCCATGTGCAGGCCGGCGGTGCCGCTGCTGCAGGCGATGCCGAAGCGTCGACCCACGGCCGACGCGAGCGTCGTCTCGAACGCCTCGGTGAACGGTCCCATGGCGAGCGCATCGCTGCCGAGCACCTCGTTCACGAGTGCGATCTCTTCGGGGCCGATGTCCGGCTGAGCCAGCGGCACGGAACGCAGCTGCCGGTCAGGAGTGGTCGTCATTCACTGCCTTCCATGGGTCGGTCCATCGGGCGGGCGGGAACGCCGGCAACACGCACGCCGGACGGGACGTCTGCGATGACGACGGCGCCGGCGGCGACGAAGGCGTCGGAGCCAATCATAGTCCCCTCTCGGACCACAGCTCCGATGCCGATATGGGATCCGGCCCCGACCTGCACGCGTCCGGCCAGACGCACCCCCGGCCCGATGAACGCATGCGCCGCGACGACGACATCATGGTCCACGCTCGCCATGCTGTTGACGATCACGTTCGCTTCGACACGCGCCGAGACGCCGACCATGGCCATGGCGCATACCTGGGCACCCGCCGCGACGCTTGCGGTTCCCAGGATCGCGGCGGTCGGATGAATCAGTGCGATCGGCAGCAGGTCCAGTTCGAGGCAACGCTCGTAGGTCCGCCGTCTCACCTCGTTCGCGCCGATGGCGACCACGAACGGCGAGCCGCGGTGTGCATTGATCCAGGGCTCGTCGGAATCGAGGCTCCCGAGGATGGGCGAATCGCCTCGCCATGCGATCTGGTCGAGCCGCGACGCATCAGGCTCGATGTGGCCGATGACGTCATGGCCGGAGGCGCGAGCCATCTCGCTGATGACGCGCGCGTGGTCGCCGGTGCCGACAATGATGAGCGCACTCATGTCGGCCCCCGGCGAAGCAGGCGCTCGTCGATGGGCGTCCCGAGCACGGCGTCCACGATCCGAGGCGCCGCATGCCCGTCTCCATACGGCGATCCTCCCCAGAGCCCGACGACAAAGTTCGGCTCGATCGCCCGCGCAACGGCGGCGGCGACCGCATCTGGACGCGCCTCGACGTCGAGCAC
Organism: Chloroflexota bacterium; assembly: GCA_024636135.1. Classification (GTDB taxonomy): domain Bacteria; phylum Chloroflexota; class Limnocylindria; order QHBO01; family QHBO01; genus JACDBZ01. The sequence goes on along the minus strand of JAGXHP010000076.1, from coordinate 6,176 downwards.
GTTGTCGCCGCGCTCTCTGCCCATCTGTCGCCTCCCGACGTTCACCACCGGCACCCCGAGGAATGGAGCCTCGATGATGCCACTCGACGAGTTTCCGACGAGCGCGGCAGCGCCGCGCAGAAGCGCAAGGTAGTCGTCGTGTGGCAGCGATGTGTGAAGGGAGGCGAAGCGCGGCCGCTCACGCTCGAGCCGATCGGCGATGGCGCGGCCACCGGCATCGGCGTTGGGCCATACGCCGACGGCCGGGAGGTCGATCGCCGCAATGCCCGTCAGAACGGCATCCGCGAGTTGGGTTGATGGTGTTGCGGCTGCCCCCGTCTCGGGATGGACGATGACCAGGAGGTAGCGACCCTCAGCTGGCAGTCCATATCGGGCGCGGACTGCCGGACCAGTCGAAGCCGGAAGCTGCGCGATCGCGTCGAGCCCGGGCGCGCCGGTGTGGTGAATGCGCCAGCGCTCGATGCCCAGCGCAGCGAGCCGCTGCTCCGCACCGGTCGTGGCGACGAGATGGAGGTGGGCGATCCGCGAGATAAGGTCGCGGAGCACATCGTCCACGGCGCCCAGCGTCCGTTCACCGCCGTGGAGGTGCGCGACTGCGATGCCTTCGTGCAGGGCCGCGATCCCCGCGGCGAGCTGCTCACCACGGTCACCGAGCACGAGAAGCCAATCGGGACGGTGCGCGGCCAGGATGGGCGCTGAACGCTGCAGCGCGACGCCGAGGGCGGCGGCCATAGCGGACGGCTCGTCCGTATTCGGGACGCAGGGCACTTCGCCGACGATCGGAACGCTGCTGCGACGGACCTCCTCGATGGTATGGCCGAACCGGGGGTCGAGGTGCATGGCCATGACCAGGAGCCCGACCTCCACCTCCTCCTGTCGTCGCCCGAGCTCGATCAGGACAGGCCCCCACAGACCGAAATCAGCGCGTGTGCCAGTGACGACGACCACGCGGAGGGTCATCGAGACGCCCGCCACGCCAGGCGGGCCGCGCGAAGATCATCGGCCGAGTCGATATCGATCGCACTTCTCGCATCGACCTGCATCACTGCGGTCGCATCACCGATGAGGATTCCGTGCCGCAGCAGATCGCGCCGGGTAGCGTAGATGCCCCCCGTCAGGCGAAGGGCCTCGGACACCGATTGGCGCCGTACATCCGGCGCTGGTGTCGCGAGCGAATGCCACCGTCCTCGCACGTCGGTACCGAGCACCGTTACCGGCAGACCAGTCGACGCCACGGAAACCACAGCGTCGATTTCGCGGTCGTCGAGCAGGTCGATCGCACCATCGATCTGTGAGGCCGAGCGGAGCGGGGACGTCGGCTGCAGCGTGACGACAACATCGACCGACTGCCCGCGGTCGCGCTCGAACCAATCGACGGCGTGCTGGATCACCGGCGTGGTCGGAGCTTCGTCTGTGCTCAGCTCCGATGGACGGGTGAACGGGGCCTCCGCTCCAAACCGAATCGCGGCCGCCCTAATGCTCCGGTCATCCGTCGTGACCAGGACGTGCGTCACACGCTCCGCGTCGAGCGCCGCCGTGATGGTGTGCGCAATCACGGGCACCCCACCAAGCAAGCGGAGGTGCTTGCCAGGCAGTCCCCTGCTGCCGCCGCGAGCGGGGATCACCGCGAGCACGATTCGGTCCGTGGAGGTCATGGGGGGCAGTATCACAGGATGCGCGCTTCGAGAGACGTGCGGGAGAACCGGGTATCCTTGGTCGAGCATGTCGTCGACCAAGCGCCTCGCGCCCACCGGGACCGCCGCCGCGCTCGGCCACATCGCCGCGAGTCGGCAGATCACCCCGAGAGCGATCGGAGTTGTAGCGGGCTACGGCCTTCTCATCTGGACGGTTGCGGTCGTGCTCTTCTACCCCAATGGCTGGCTACCCATCTGGCTCGCCGGCGGTGCGACTGCCCTCCTTTCTCTCGACCGCAAGCTCGGACCGATCGGTGCTGCGCTGCTGGTGATGCTGGCGATTCCGGTCGGCCGAGGCAGCGAGGTCGGTCTGCCGCGGATCCCGGGCGACATACCGTTGAGAGCCCATGATCTCGTGCCCATCGTTGGTGTCCTGATGGCGATGCCGAGCATCGCCGGCCGTCTCAGGCATCTTCGGTCGGTCGATTGGGCACCGATGGTGCCCATCGCCGCATTCGCGGCGGTGGGCCTGGTAGCGCTGATCATTGGTCTGCTCGGCAACGCGGCGATACGCGACATCGTCCGCGATGCGAGGTGGTGGGCGCTCTACGGATTCGGCCTGGTTGCGCTGTTGGCGGGGACTCGCAGATCCACCATCCTGCGGGCCTTCGCGTGGGGCCTCACCATCTACTGCGCCGTGTTGGTGATCGGCCTTCTCATGCCGATGTTCCACGGTGGCCTGAAGTACGGCGCATACGCATATGATCCGCGTCTTCGGCTTCATTACGGCCAGGCCGTCCTCCTGCTCGTCGCGGTGTCCTTCGTCTGCGATCGGTTCGTGCGGCGACCCGCCCTGCCCTCGTTCGCGCTGCTGACGCTCCTCGCGGCCGGAATCGGCGTCACGCTGACCCGCACGTTGCTTTCGGGCGTCATCGCCGTCGCCGTGCTCGCGTCAGCCTGGACCGCTCTCGAACTCACGAAGCGCACGTCGACCGGCAGGGCGGCGCTCGCCCTCGCGATCGTGCGAAGGGGTGGGCCTGCGGTGCTCGCAGTGCTCATCGGGATCAGCGCCGGATTCGGGGTCTACCGTGCTGGCGTCGAGATCTGGACTCCAGGGTGGGCGTATTCGAGCGAGGGCTCGGGCCCGGTCGGCTCTCCAACCGACACTCGACCGGTGCGCCCCTCTCTGGGCCGCGTCTTCGAGGACAGCGTGAACTCGGGATTTGCCGCGCAGGCCGGCGGCCGGCTGTCGTCGTATGCGCGCGCGTTCGCGGACACAGCGGAGTCGCCGCTGCTGGGACATGGCATGGGTGCGCTCGCCCGCGTGCCGTGGGCCTGGGGAGGGTTCCGGGCCTATACCGTGGGCAGCCAGCCCGGCGTCGACAACGCATACCTCACCGTCGGGCTGAAGGCCGGCGCGGTCGGGATTGCCGCGTTCGCCGCAATGATGCTCTGGCCCATTGGGGCGGCATGGCGAAAGCGGCGCCTTCGGCGCTGGTTCGTCTCGGCCTGGCTGGCCATCCTCGGTCTCACCCTCATCCAGTCCTTTGCCGTGAGCGGGTACATTCCGTTGGCCCTATCGCTCCTGCTGATATTGCCCGCGCTCGGTGCGCGACGGGGCCACGCGGCGGCCTGAACACACGCTCAGCCGGTCTTCGGGGCGCTGCCACGACCGAACAGGCGGACCGACGGCACAAGGGTGGATACCAGCCCGATCACCATCCAAATCAGGAAGCCGGGAAAGTTCCCCTCGAAAATCATCTCGGTCATGTTGTTGAGCGACAGAATGGCGATCGCTGTCGCGGTGCCGGCCAGGAGCACGAAGACGATCGGATCCCGAACATGCCGCGCACCGTGGGCCATTCGGATCCAGAGGCCGACGATCATGGTGAGAAAGACCGCGGTGCCGATCACACCGACTTCGCCGAGGAGGTGAAGCCAGAAGTTGTGAACCGTCCGAAAGCCGTACAGGCTCGCGCCGTACGCGTCGAGCACCTCGTCCGTACCCGTAATCGCGGCGGCCGCACCCCCATAGCGCCCCGGACCGACGCCCAGCGCCATGTTGTCCAGAACGATCGGCAACCCCTCACGAATGAACTGCATCCGAAGATCGCGGCGCTCGTAGACTGCATCGAGGCGATCGAAGGTCGAATCGATGATGCTGGGCGCCCCTGAATCGGGGAAGTAGAGAGCCAGGTCCTCGGCCGGGATGAGGAGGTTGCGCGGCATCACGATGGAGATGAGCCATGCAGCCACGCCAGCGAGGACCAACGTCATCAGAGCGCGCCGGTCAAGGGCGAGCACGCCCACCAGAGCCCCCAAGAAGACTGCGAGCCAAGCGCCGCGCGAGAAGGTCAACAGCAGCGTGAGGCAGAACCCCACCAGGAGTGCGAATGCTGCTCGCCGTAGTCTTCGATCGGGCAGATGGCGCGCACCGTACAGCGGGTAGGGCAGAACAAAGCCGACGACCGCCGCGACCATGTTCGGGTTGCCAAGGAATGATGTGATCCTCCCGCCCTCGCCGAAGCGGCCCGCGAAGGAGGCGAACCCAAACAGGTCAGGGTGAAGAACGACCTGGAGAATGCCGACGAGCGATGCAAGTGCTGCAGCGACGACGATTCCGCCGATCGCGAAGGCCACCGGCCGAGGGCCTGCCGGAACCATCCGTGCGATAAAATAGACCGCTAAGGCGTCGACCGTCATGACGATGCCCAAGAGCGCCGTTCGGGCGGGAGTGCCGGAGACCAAGGCCGAGACGGTAGCGACCGCGATAAACGCAACGATCAGCCAAAGCACCGGATCGCGCAACGCCGTCCAGAACACTCCTCGGCGCCAGGCGTTGATCGCCACGACGACCCCGGTGGTGGCAATCAGAACTTCACTGATGCCGATGGGCCCCAGGCTGACCGAGTCCGGCAACACGGTCGGAACGAGCACTGGATCGGCAAGGACGGCGAGGGTCGATACGACCAGTGTCGATAGTGGCCACCGATGCGCAGCGTACGCGGTGAGTGCCAGGGCGACGACGGCCAGGCCGATGAGGAGCGGCCACGCAAGCCACGCGGCGATCAACATGGCAACGACGAGCGCCAGCGAGGCACCGACCACACGGATGGCATCAGAATCGGAGTGTCGGGCAGCGGCGATCATCGGAGTTGCCCGAGGGTATCCACGACTTGTTCAGCCCGCGATCGCCATGAACGAGCCGCCGCAGCCGCGCGTGCGTGGTCCGACCAGCGGTCGATCGAGGCCGCGCCAGCGGACGTGAGCTGCCTGATTCCATCCGCGATTGCGGGGGCTTCGTCAGCCGTCACGATCCCCACGTCGGCCTCCCTGACGACCGACGCCTGTTCGAAACAGTCGGTCACCAGCAGTGGCCGGCCATAGGCGAGGTAGTCGTAGAGCTTCACGGGTACGGCGAGGTCATTGTACGCACCTCGCGGGCGCGGGATGACTGTCGCGAGGACCTCGGGCAGGAGGGCTTCGATCTGGCTGCCCTCCGCGTGGACGACGCGGAGCCAATCGGGGTGGGGCGGTTCGGGCTCCTCGCCCGGCCGCGAAACGATCGTCAGCTCTGCCGGTGATCCCTGGGCACGAGCGAGACCGACCGCCGTGATGAGCCGACGCGCGCCCTGCGCTTCCAGACGTCCGTTCCCAACGAAGAGCAGCCGGCGCGCGTCCGACTCCCGCCGCACGTCGACCGGCGACCTCGAGCCCGGTGGAATCAGGATCGCGCCATCCTCTGTCCCGACCACGGCACGGGCCAGGCCCGCCGACGGGAATGCGAGGGCAGACGACACGGCCTGGAGCGCACGAATCGCAGGCAGGAACGCTCGGACTCCGAGCCATCGGCGCGCAGAGTTGACCTCGTAGTACTCGTTGAAGAGCTGGTAGGCATCGCGGATGTACGTCAGGACGGGGGTGCCGAGCGCTCGGGCCAGGCCCAGAAATGCGATGTCAAGCTCGGCCGGAAGGAACGTCGAGCTCTCAACGTAGATCCCGTCGAGGCCGCGGAGCCGACCGCCGAATGCGTAGCGGGTCAGTGCCAGACGACGGTCGCCGCGGTAGCCGGCGATGAGGTCGAGATCGACGAGCCGCGCGAGCTCGTCGCGCAGGTGGCTGATCCTGACGGTCGGTCCCCAAAGCCCCCGGTCAAGGGGGTACATCGATACGAGGAGCAGCCGCGGATGGGAGACAGTCAGCGCGAGGACCTCCGAGACCGGGGCGGTTCAGCGGGCTGATTCTACCGGCCCCACCAGCTTGGCGTCGCACACTGCCTCCCCCACCCTGACAGCGGTCAAGTATCCATGTCCGTGAACATGCGAGCTGTCAGCGCCCTAGAACGCCTCGAGGTAGCGATCGACCTCCCACGCGGACACCTGCGTCCGGTACTCGTCCCATTCCTCGGTCTTGGCCTCGACGAATCGCTCGAACACGTGATCGCCGAGTGCGTCGCGGATGACCTCGTCCTTCTTCAGCTCCTCGAGCGCCTCGCGCAGGGTGCCGGGCAGCTGCTTGATCTTGCGGCTCTCGAGCTTGGCT
>JAGXHP010000075.1 GCA_024636135.1 Chloroflexota bacterium | reverse complement strand
CTGACGGCGGCACGGCGGCTGAGTTTGCTGTCAGGACTTGGCCTCCTCGATGGTGCGACGCGGTCGGGTCCGCTCGGGTCGCTCGGGGCCTCGATGGTAGCACGCACCCTGTCGCGGCCCCGTCGCGCCGCCTGACGCCGTCGGCGGCGAGGCCGGCCTAGTCCACCCGGCGCACGCGGTCGCCGCGTCCGCCAAGCATGCGGCCCATGAAGCTGCGTGGTGCCTCGGCGCGGAGCGACAGCTTGAGCCAGTCCTCCGTCCGCTCGCCAGATCGGTAGTGCGAGTTCATGTGCTTCGCCACGTAGTGGGTGAAGCCGTTTGCTCGCCAGCCGACCAGCCATCCGGCCAGCGGCTGCTTGACGACCGGGCTGAGCCGAACGCGGATGCCTTCGTCGATCACCGACTCGAGCAGGCGCCGGCGCTCCTGGAACGGGATGGCATGCAGTGACTCACCGTCGAGCTCGACGAGGTCGACGGCCACGAAGGCGCGGCGGCGTTCGTTCTCGAGCGGATCGGGAATCTCGTCGGCAAGGCCTTCCGCCTCGAGCGTCTCGGCCCACGCCCGCGCGGGACTGCCGTCGCCGACGAACGGCTGGGCGGTCCAGACGCCATCGACGATGGCGCGGTCGGCCATGATCGCGGCTGCCAGGACGTCGGGTGCATCGGCCAGGCCATCGCCGCCATCCGGCCGCGCGCCGGTCTCATCGGTCAATTCGACGCGTCCACCGGAGGCGTGCGCCAGCAGTCGAGTCCCCGGCCAGAGGGGCTCGAACAGCCAGTCCACGCTGAGCACCTCGGCGTTGGCTTCGACCGGCAGCTGGGGAAGGATCGGCTCAGCCATCACGTGAAGCCTACCGCGCCTCGGCGCGCTGAGTTCAACCCGATACCGGCTTCAGCTCCGATCGTAGAGCCCGAGCTGCCCTTCCTCGACCGACGCGCCGACCTCGGAGCGGATCGCCTCCCACGCATCGAGATCCCACTCGCCGACGAAGGTGATGGCCGTTCCCTCCTTGCCCGCTCGACCGGTGCGCCCGATGCGATGGACGTAGGTGTCCGCGTCCTCGGGGATGTCGTAGGAGACGACGTACGGCAGGTCGGTGATGTCCAGCCCACGGCTCGCGACGTTGGTGGCGATCAGGAACTGGATCTTGCCGGCCCGGAAGGCGGCCAGGGTCCGATCCCGCTCACGCTGCGACAGGCCGCCGTGCAGACCCGCCACGTTCTTGCCGCGTCGCTGGAGCGTGGCGGCCAGCCGATCGACGCCGATCTGCGTGTGGCGAAAGACGAGCAGCCGATCGAACCCGAACTGGTCGGTGAGCTCGAGCAGAGCCGACACCTTGTCCTGCTCCGCCACGAAGTACACGACCTGGCGCACCGTCTCGACCGTGCGAAGGTCAGGACGAACCGTGACGTGCGCCGGATCCTTCTTCATGAAGCGGTCGCAGATGCGGAGGATGGCGTACGGCATCGTGGCGCTGAACAGCGCGGTCTGCCGCTGGCGGGGGCTTCGCGCCAGGATCGTCTCGACATCGACGATGAATCCCATGTCGAGCATCCGATCCGCCTCGTCGAGGATGACGGTGTGGACGCGATCCAGCCGCAGCTCCCCGCGGCGAATGAGGTCGAGAACGCGGCCCGGCGTCCCGACCACGACCTGCGCACCACGCTTCAGGCCCTCGATCTGGCGATCCATCGACGAGCCGCCGTAGATGGCGACGGTCTGTACGTTGCGGAAGCTGCCGATGCGCGCGATCTCCTCGGTCACCTGCACGCACAGCTCGCGAGTCGGCGTCAGGATGAGCGCCTGGACGTGCGTGCCGGACGGGTCGATCTTCTCCACGATCGGGATCCCGAAGGCGGCGGTCTTCCCGGTGCCGGTCTGGGCCTGGCCGATGAGGTCCTCGCCACGACGCAGGGGAGGGATCGATCTCGCCTGGACCTCGGTCGGGGTGTCGAACCCCATCTTCTCGATGGCCCGGGCGATGGTCGCCGGAACCTCGATCTCGCCGAAGCGGTACGAGCGCGAGGCGGCGAGCACGGCCCGTTCGAACTCCGACGGCTCCGGATCATCGGCGGCAACCTCGATCGCCACCGGCTCCTCGCCCTCGGGGCGCGGTCGCCGCCGTGAGCGGGCGCGTGGGGTATCGGTATCGGGCAAGCGGAGCTCTTTAGAAGCGAGAAGGGGCCGGGCGGCCGTCGGATCGGTGATCGCCACCGGTCCTGTCGGCGCGGACGCAGCCGTGGGAACGGGCGCCGATCGAGATCGTACCACGCGACTCGAACGGTCCGATCGTGCGTGACCTTGACGACCGAGGCTCCCCTATCTGATACTCAGTCTCGTTATGGGAGCCACCGCGCTGCTCGTCTCGGCGGGCGCATTCCTGTCTGCCCTGGCCGGCGGATTCCTCGCGCTGCGGGCCATCCGCCATGTCGGCCTGATCATCGCGCTCGGCGCCGGAATCAGGATCGGCGCAGCCTACTTCGACCTCATCCCCGAGAGCGTCGAGCACCTCGGCGGATCGCTGGACCTGGCGATGATTTTCACGGCCGTCGGATTCCTGGCCTTCTATGCCATCGAGAAGCTCACCGCACTCCACGTCGGCCACGAGACGGCCGCCGAGCTCGACCACGGCGACGAGTCGCATCGGCACATCGGCTTCATCGGCAGCCTGGGCATGAGCTTCCACAGCTTCCTCGACGGCGTGGCGCTCGCGGCAGGGCTGGCCATCGGGGGCGGACTGGGCCTGGTCATCGCGGCCGTGGTGATCATGCATCGCTTCAGCGACGGCATCGGCATCGTCAGCCTGCTGCTCGCGAGCCGAATGCCGACCCGGACGATCTATCGCTGGGTGGCCCTCGTGGCGCTGGCCCCCGTCGTCGGCGTGATCTTCGGGCTGCTGCTGCCGATCCCGGATGAGGTGCTGGGTGGCATGCTGGCGGTGTTCGCCGGCTTCTTCCTCTATATCGGCGCGGCCGAGCTGCTGCCCGAGGCCCACCGCAGCGACCGATCGCGGTGGGTCGTGGTCGCCACCCTTGCCGGCGTGGCGGCCATCTACGCGTTCAGCGTCTTCGCCGGCGTGGCCGGCGCCCATTGAGCTCGCGGTCGACCGCCGAGCGGCTGCGCGACGGCGGTGAGCGCGTGACTCGCCAGCGCCTGGACGTGTGGGAGGCGCTCGAACGCATCGGGCGCCAGGTGAGCGCCCAGGACCTGTACGACGAACTGCGGCGACGCCACCCGCGCATCGGGCGCGCCACGGTGTATCGCACCCTGGAGGCACTCGTTGCCGTCGGAGTCGCCCGTCGGTTCGAGCTCGACGGCCACGTCTCGGCCTACGTTGCCTGCCGTCCCCAGCACCACCATCACCTGGCCTGCCATCGATGCGGACGCGTGGAAGAGATCGACGAGGGCTACGTGGCACCCGTCGCGGCGCGCGTTGCCGCGGACCGGGGGTTCAGGATCGACGACGCGCGGCTCGACTTCTACGGCACCTGCGCGCGGTGTGCTGCCGGTTGAGGGGCTGCGCCTCAGCGCGAGGCCGCGACCGCCTGCTGGGGATCGGACTCAACCGCCGGTTCCTGCCGGTACCCATACGGGTGCGCCTCGCGCCAGGCCCACGCGTCGGCCAGCATCTGCTCGAGGGTTGAGTGGGACGGCTGCCAGCCGAGCTCGCGCCGTGCGCGCCGTGACGACGCCACCAGCACCGGCGGATCGCCGCTGCGGCGCTTCACCGGCCGCGCCGGGATCGCCCGGCCGGTTACGCGACGAGCGGCCTCGACGACTTCGCGCACGCTGAATCCCGCGGCCGAGCCGAGGTTGTAGACCTCGAATGACGGCTCCCCCTCGCCCGTCGCCTCGAGCGCCAGGAGATGGGCGTTGGCGATGTCGCGCACATGGAGGAAGTCCCGGATGCAGGTGCCATCCGGCGTCGGATAGTCCTGGCCGTGGATCTGGACGTGCGTCGCCTCGCCGGCGGCCACGCGCAGGACGAGCGGCATCAGGTGCGTCTCGGGCTCGTGGTCCTCGCCGTTGCGCTCCGTGGCGCCGGCAACGTTGAAGTAGCGGAGACTGATGGCACGGAAGTCGTGCGCCGCGGCGAACCAGCGCATGGCGCCCTCGAAGGCCAGCTTCGTCTCGCCGTACGGATTGATCGGCTGCGTTCGGTCCGCCTCGGCAATCGGCACGCGGCGCGGCTCGCCATACACGGCCGCGGTCGAGCTGTACACGAGGCGCGTCACGCCCGTGCGCTGCATGGCATCCAGCAGCGAGACGCCGCCGCCGACATTGGTGCGGTAGTAGATGCCCGGGTCGATCATCGACTCCCCGACGAGCGACCGCGCCGCGCAGTGCAGGACGGCATCGACGCCATCGGCCAGGATGGCCTCGAGGCGCAGGTCGTCCGCGATGTCACCGACCTCCAGCCGCGCTCCGTCGGGGACCGCCGCGAGGTGCCCACTCGACAGGTTGTCGTATACGACGACCTCGTGGCCGGCATCCAGGAAGCGCTCGACGCTGGTCGAACCGACATATCCCGCTCCCCCGACGACGAGCAGCTTCAATCCACGCTCCTCGTCGTCATCGCGTCGCCGCCGCGGGCTGAACGTTGTCGGCCAGCTGGCGCGCCATGGCCGAAGTCAGATGGGCCGATACGCGGGTGGCCCCGGCCTCGGCGGCGTCGCGGACCTGGTCCGCGGTCCGCAGCCGTCCGCTGGCCTTCACGCCGATGCGGGGTCCCACGCTGTCACGCAGGAGGCGCGTGCGAGCCATGGTCGAGCGCGCGGTGGCGGTTCCCGGACTGGTCACCACGTGGTCGGCCCCGGCGCGCTCCGCCAGGCGGCAGGCGCGACGCAGGTGCTCCTCGCTCATCGGCTGGGCCTCGATGATGACGCCGACCGAGGCCAGCGCCGAGTGCGCCATGTCGACCACGGCAAGCATGTCGTTGAAGACGGTCTCGTCATCTCCCGAGGCCAGCGCGCCGCCGTTGAGCACGAAGTCGATCTGGGTCGCGCCCTGCTCGAGAGCCTTGGAGGCCTCGAAGGCCTTCACGCTGAGCATCTGCCCGCCGTGCGGAAAGCCGACAACCGTTCCGAGCGTGACGCGCGAGCGTCCGAGGCCGCGCTTCGCCACCTTCACGAGCCATGGATTCACGGTCAAGGCCGCCAGGTCATATTCGACAGCAAGGGATACCGCGGTTTCGAGGTCCGCGAGCGACGCGTTCGGTTGCGTCAGCCGGTGCTCGAGTCGGACAGGCCGACGCACGGTGGCGTTCATCGGTGCACGGTCCCTCCGCTCGGGTGAGCAGCGTTCGATCAGGCACGATCCGGACGATGAGCCCGGACGACGGATTGTAGCAGCGTCGTCTCCGATGTCAGCCGGCGGGCCCTTGAGCGGTGCCTTCTGTCACCGCCGTCCGGTCGATCTGACGGGCGAGATCCAGCAGCTCGTTGCGGCGATTGAGGGACGGATCGTCGAGTACCGCTTCGAGAAGGCCGTCCATGATCGTTCCGATACGGGGACCGGGGCCGATGCCGAGCGCGCGCTGAACGTCGTCGCCGTCGATCGCCAGATCCCGGCCGTGAAGCAGGCCGGGAGAGCGCTCGACCTCCAGGGCGATGCGCCGTTCAAGCGCCTCCTGGACCTCGGCACCGGCCGCCCCAACGCCGGACGCGGCGTCATCTGCGCGCCGCAACGCGAACAGGAGCGGCAGGCGGTCCTGGCCCACGCGTCGCACGAAGCGGCGAACGGCCGCGTCGGTCCAGGCCGGATCGTAGGCGTACATGTGGTGGCGAATGACGCTCACGACCTCATCGGCCATGGCGCGCGGAACTCGGAGCCGGCGGAGGATCGCGGCGGCCAGCTCGGCCCCGACCCGCTCGTGGCCGATGAAGTGCCCATCGGCCAAAGTCGACGCCTTCCCGACATCGTGGAGCAGCGCAGCGAGCCGCGCGGTCCGAGCGTCCGGCGGCGCCGCGTCGACGGCCCGGAGCGTGTGATCCAGGGCATCGCCCGGCGTCGCCTTGGCCTGCGGCACGCCGCGCAGCGCCGCGAGCTCGGGCAACAGCACCGCCAGCAGGCCCAGGCGCTCGAGGAGCGAGATCGAGACCGATGGGGCCCCGGCCTCGAGCATGCGCAGCACCTCGTCCCGCACGCGCTCGGCGGAGACGCCGGCGGCGGTGCCGGCCAGCCTGATGATCGCCCGCTCGGTTGCGGGCTCGATGTCGAGGCCGAAGCGTCCGGCCAGCCGGGCCGCGCGGACCAGGCGCAGCGCGTCCTCGGCGAATCGTTCATCCGGGTTGCCGACGGCGCGAAGCAGACCGCCCTCGAGGTCGGCAAGCCCGCCGAAGGGATCGATCAGCCGGCCCCGGCCGGCGTCGATGTCCACCGGGATCCAGGCGATGGCGTTCATGGTGAAGTCACGTCGCGAGAGGTCCTCGGCCAGGCTGGCGCCGAACCGCACCTCGTCCGGACGGCGCCGGTCGCCGTAGTCGCGCTCCGTTCGGTACGAGGTGACCTGGACGTCGGGGTCGCCGGCCACGGTCACCGTGCCGAAGCGGTTGTCCCAGGTTGCCTGCGCGAACAGCGGGGCCACCGCCTCGGGAATCGCCGAGG
>JAGXHP010000011.1 GCA_024636135.1 Chloroflexota bacterium | reverse complement strand
CTCACCTCCGGACCGGTCAGCCGCTCCTCGAGCAGCACCCGCGCGCCGGCGGCCACACTGTCGAACAGGGCCCGCACGGCATCGGACGCCTCCTCGGTCGTCTCGGGCACCACGACCCCTTTGCCCGCAGCAAGCCAATCGGCCTTCACCACCGGCGGCCGGGTCGCGGCCGCCACGTGGGCCAGTGCCGCATCGGGATCGGTGAAGCTGCGCGCGGTGGCGGTCCGGACGCCCGCGCGACGCATCTGCTCCTTCGCGAACGCCTTGCTCGACTCGAGCCGAGCGGCCGCGCGGCTCGGCCCGAACGTCGGGATGCCGGCGCCAACGAGCTCGTCGGCCAGTCCGACGGCCAGGGGACCCTCCGGCCCGATCACCACCAGGCCGTAGCGCTCGCGCACCGCATGGCGGGCGACCGCGGTCGTATCGGTCGGATCGAGGTTGACGTTCCCGCCGACTGCCGCAGTCCCGGCATTCCCGGGGCCAATCCGCAGTCGCCGAACGCCCTCGTCGCGCGCGAGGCGCCAGGCGAGGGCATGCTCGCGCCCGCCCGACCCGATGACCAGCACGTCCATGCCTTCGAGTCTACGGACTGTGAACGGACATCACCCGATCAACCGGCGCATGGAGCAGGGTCGCTACTCGGACAGCGCCTCGAGGGCGTCGAGGACCTCGGCCAGCTCGTCGATCCGCTCCTGGTAGGCGCCGAGATCACCGCGGTCGAGGGCCGACTGTGCGGCGTCGTACAGGCGCTGGGCCTCGACGATGAGACCCGCCGCGTCTGCCGGCAACGGACCCGGCGTCTCCCCCGGCGACGGTGACGGCTCGACCGGGCCCGGCTCCTCGGGTGGCGGCGGTTCCGCCTCGCCCAGCAGCTGGCGCAGGCCCTCCTCCACGGTCTCGGCGAAGGCGACACGTCGCTGGTCGACCATGATCACCCGGACGAACTCGGGGAAGGGGGCGCCCTCCGCCTGGAGGAAGATCGGCTCGATGTAGATCAACCCGTCGTCGCCGATGGGCAGGACGAGCAGGTTGCCGCGCACCACGCGCGATCCGGCGTTCGACCACAGGGTGAACTGCTCGCTGATCGTGTCGTTCTGATTGATGCGGGCCTCGACCTGGGCCGGCCCGAGGGTCGTGGTGTCCGACGGGAAGCGGAAGATGATGCGGTCGCCGTAGAACCCGGGATCCATGCGCGCCGCCGACCACGCGATCATGTTCGGCCGGCTCTCGGCGACGAGCGGCTGGATCAGCACGAACTCGGGCTCGTCCTCACCGGGAATGCGCATCGTGACGTAGTACGGCTCCATCGGGGCCGCCTCGCTGGTCGAGACGTCATCCGGAATCGCCCATCGATCCTCCTGGTTGTAGAAGGTCGCGGACCCGGTATCGGTCGCGGGCAGGTGGTAGACGAGCGCCGCCTGGTTCTGCGCGGTGAACAGGTCCTCGGGATAGCGGAGGTGGGCACGCAGCTCGTCGGACATCGCATCGATCGGCTGGAAGAGCGTCGGGAAGATCCGCGCATAGGCCGCGATGATCGGGTCCTCGGCATCGGCGATGTAGAAGTCCACGCTGCCGTCATAGGCATCCACGACGACCTTCACGCTGTTGCGCACGTAGTTGGCGCCGGCGAACGGGCCCGTCCCCAGCGGCTGGGCGTTCGGGTATCGGTTGCTGACCGTGTACGCATCCCAGATCCAGACGAGGCGGTCATCGGCGCTGACGAGGTAGGGATCCCCGTCGTAGCCAAGGAACGGGGCGAGCTCGGGCACCCGCTCGCGGATATCGCGCTTGAACAGGACCTGCGAGTTGTCGGTCAGCTGGTTGCTGATCAGCAGGTTGAGGTCGCTGAAGCGCAGCGCGAAGAGCGCGCGGACCAGCGGGTTGCCGATTCCGACCCCCGACGTCCCGTCCCAGTTGGTGACGGCACCCGCCTCGCGGTCATCCAGCGGGAAGTCGAACTCGGCGGTGGTCGTCCCGGTGACGACATAGGTGTCGGTCTCCTCGCCGAAGTAGATGCGAGGCTGCGTCACCGGCAGCAGAGGATCCTGGTTGATGCCGCTGACCAGGTAATCGGGCTGGCCCTGCGGCGTGACAGCGTCGACCGGAACAGCCGTGATTCCGTAGCCGTGGGTGAAGACGAGCTTCTCGTTCGTCCACGTCCGCGCCTGATCGGCCAGCCGATCGATGTCGAGCTCGCGTGCGCTGAGCATGATCTGGCGCTGCTCGCCGTTGATCGAGTAGCGGTCGATGTCGACGTCGCGGAACGTGTAGTACTGCCGCAGGATCTGCTGCTGCCCGAACGTCGTGAGCAGCGGGCGGTAGTCCCACAGGCGCAGGTTGTCGACCGTCGCCTGGTCGCCGCTGATCACCTCGCGCGTCAGCTCCTGCTCGCCGGTGAACGTCCGAATCTCGGCCGCATCGAGGTCGAAGGCGGCGCGGGTGGCCTCGAGGTGGTTGCGGAGGAACGGTCGCTCGACCGTCAGCTCGTTCGGCTCGACCTGGACGCGCTGCACGAAGCCCGGGTAGAGGCTCCCGACCAGGATCGAGAGGATGAACCACGCACCGGCGGCCAGACCGAGCAGCCAGAGGGTGCGGAAGAACGTGTTCGCCAGCAGCAGGCCGGCCGACACGAGCGCGACGACGGTCAGGATCACGTAGGCGGGGTACTGGGCGTTCATGTCCGTGTAGGTGGCGGCCTGGACGGCGCCGCCGATGCCGCGCGTCGAGTACGCCAGCTCCGAGATGTCGAGCTGATAGCCGCCGGCGATGACGACCAGCAGCAGCGCGCCGATGACCGACAGGTGCGCCCGTACCGGCGCCGTCAGGTGGAACTGCCAGCGCAGGGCCCGCGCGGCGTACGTCCCGAGGGTCAGCAGGCCGATCACGATCAGCGTGGTCGAAGCCCAGCCCAGGAGGAAGCGCCAGAAGGGCAGGTCGAAGACGTAGAAGCCGATGTCGCGGCCCAGCGTCGGATCGGTCACGCCCCAGTCGCCGCCGTTGAAGAACAGCAGGACGGTCTCCCAGCTTCCGCTCCATGCGGCGCCCGACCCGAGGGCCAGCAGGACCGCGATGACCACCAGCCCGATCCAGATGAGCCGCGACGCATCCGGCAGCTCGATTCCGCCCAGCTGGCGGACCGGGGCCTGCGGCGCAATGCGCCCTGCCAGCCAGACGCTGAGCAGGACGGGGACGAGCATGGCGAGGAAGCCGATTCCGAACAGCGCGAGCTGTGCCCAGAACCGCGTGAAGAGCACGTCGCGCCGGTCGAGCGCGCCGTACCACATGATGTCGGTGATCAGGTTGACGACGCCGCCCAGCAGACCGAGCACGAACAGCAGCGCCATGATCCCGCCGCCGATGAGGATCCAGCGGCGCCAGGGCAGATCCGCGCCGGCTACCGGCGGGAAGTTCGGGCCGTTGCCGCCGCCGTTCGTCGGTCCCGATCGGCGCTGCTTGCGCTCCTCGTCGATGGGCGTGACGTTGCGCGGGGAGCGCTCGCGGCGCTCGAAGGGCCGCCCCTCGCTGCGCGCGTCGGCCTCTTCCTGGCGGCGTTGCAGCTCTTCGAGGAGCTTGTCGAACCAAGATGACATGTAGTCACCCATGCTACCGGCTTGCTCGTGCAGCCGCAGGGGGCCCGATTGCAGCGGGTGGCGATAGGGATGGAAACTGCCCCGATCGTCGGCGCCGGGCCGAGCCTCAGCTCACTCCCACTCGATCGTCGCTGGAGGCTTGGAGCTGATGTCGTAGACCACGCGATTGACGCCCGGCACTTCGTTCACGATCCGGCTGCTGATCTTCGCGAGGACCTCGTACGGCAGCCGCGCCCAGTCCGCCGTCATGCCGTCGTCAGAAGTGACTGCGCGGATGGCAACGACGTTGGCGTAGGTCCGCCCATCACCCATCACGCCGACCGAACGCACGGGGGTGAGGATGGCGAACGACTGCCACAGGGACCGATAGAGCCCGGCGCCCTTGATCTCGTCGATGACGATCCAATCGGCCTCGCGCAGCGTGTCGAGCCGTTCGGCGGTCACCTCGCCGATGATCCGGATGGCCAGGCCCGGGCCGGGAAATGGCTGGCGCTGGACCATGGCATCGGGCAGGTCGAGCTCCAGGCCGACCTTGCGGACCTCGTCCTTGAACAGGTAGCGCAATGGCTCGATGAGCTTGAAGCGCAGGTCGGACGGCAACCCGCCCACGTTGTGATGGGTCTTGATCTTCTGCGACGTCTTCGTCTCCGACGTCTTCGACTCGATGACGTCCGGATACAGCGTGCCCTGGGTGAGAAAGTCGATCTGCCCGATCTTCGCGGCCTCCTCCTCGAACACGCGGATGAACTCGTCGCCGATGATCCGACGCTTCTCCTCGGGATCCTCGACCCCGGCGAGCCGAGCAAGGAAGCGCTCGCGCGCATCGACCATGACGAGGTTCATCCCCAGATCGCGCTCGAATGTGACGCGCAGCAGCTCGGACTCTCGCTTCCGCATGAGGCCGTGATCGACATAGATGCAGGTGAGCTGGTCGCCGATGGCCCGATGCACCAGGGTCGCGGCCACCGCGCTGTCCACGCCACCGGACAGCGCGCAGATGACGTGTCCCTCCCCCACCCGCTCGCGGATCTCCGCGACCGTTGTCTCGACGAGGTTCGCCGCGGTCCAGTTGTCCCGGACGCCCGCGATTCCCACGACGAAGTTGCGCAGCACGTCGCGGCCGATCGGCGTATGGACCACCTCGGGGTGGAACTGGATGCCGTACAGGTGACGGCTCGCATCGGCCAGGCCGGCGTAGGGGGTGGAGTCCGTCTGGGCCGTGGAGGCGAAACCCTCTGGAGGACGGAGGATCGAGTCGCCGTGGCTCATCCAGACCGGCTGCTCGCGCTCGATCCCGACGAACAGGCCCGAGGGATCAGTCACGCTCACGGTGGCCGGTCCGTACTCGCGCTTGGTCGACGGCACGACCTCGCCACCGAGCTCATGGGCCATGAGCTGCAGGCCGTAGCAGATGCCCAGGACCGGGATCCGCCCCGACCACAGTGCCGGATCGGCGCGCGGCGCGTCCGCGTCGTAGACCGAGGATGGCCCACCCGACAGGATCACGGCCTTCACGCCGCGTCGCTCGAGCTCGGCCATCGTCGTGTCGTGGGGCAGAAGCTCCGAATAGACGTTCAGCTCGCGCACGCGCCGCGCAATGAGCTGGGCGAACTGGCTCCCGAAGTCCAGCACGGCCACGGTGTCCGGCTGCTCAGCAGCCTCCGTTGCGACTCGCAAGGGAGGGGGCGCATGGAGTGCCTGCTCGAGATACGCCTCGACCTCGGCGTCGTCAGGGGCGAGGACCCGATGACCGGCATTTGCCGCCTCGCCGTGCACGGTACGGCCACGATCCGGTGACGTGTCCCTGGGGTCGGTCAAGGCCGCTCCGTTCGGCGATGATGGTCTCGGGCCAGTCTAACGCCGGCCGCCGAATGCCTGCTCCAGGTCGTCGCTGGTCAGGGCTTCATCCTGGTAGGTCGACGTCCCGGCGCCGAGCAGCTCTTCCCCCGCATGTCGCAATGCGCCGTACGCGGCGCGCGCCAACGGACCGCCGGTCGACACCCGCCGCACCCCGAGCTCCGCCAGCTCCGGGATCGAGGGCCCGTGGCGCATGGCCAGGACGTTCGTTGGCGCGTCAGTCGCCTGTACGACGCGCCGTATGGACTCCGCGTCGGTCAGGCGCGGGGCATAGACCACGTCGGCGCCGGCGGCGCGGTAGGCGCGAAGGCGCTCAACCGTGTCGTCGATGTCGTCGACCCCGTACAGGGCGTTCTCGGCCCGGCCGGTCAGCAGCATCCCGTGCCGGTGCGCCGCATCCGCTGCCGCCGCCACACGCTCGGCGGCGACGTCGATCGAGTCGAGGCGTCCCGCTGCCGGGTCGTAGTCCTCGATCGAGCAACCCGATGCCCCGGCCTCGGCGAGGAGCGATACCGTCTCGGCGACGCCGGCGGGGTCGTCGGCGAACCCGCGCTCGGCATCAACGTTGAGAGGAAGATGGACCGCCGCCGCGAGCATCGCGACGTGGGACAGCAGCTCGTTGCGCGTGACCGTCTGGTCCACCTTGCCGAGCGACGCGGCATGCCCGAGGCTCGTGGTGGCCAGCGCGGGGAAGCCCATCGAGGCGAGGAGTCGCGCCGAGCCGATGTCCCACGGATTCGGCATGACGAACAGGCCCTGTTCGTGGAGCTGGCGGAATCGATCACGGCGTTGCATCCAATCGGCGGTGCCCATTGGGATCAGCATACGGCAGCCGACTAGGCCACCGAGCCGTGAACTTCGCCAGTCAGGCGACCACCTTCTTTCCCCTGCTCCTTCTTCATCGCGGCGGTGGCATTGCGCATCGCACTCGTTGGCTTGAGCGCGGTCCAGGGCCGCGAGCGCCCGCTCTTCAGCGGCGGATGGACCGGGCTCGGCGACGCGGCGTCCTCCCGACGAGCCGTGCCGGACCCTGCCCCGACAGGCTGAGCGATCGTCAGGAGTTCATCGGCGCATCCAGCCAGTCGCGGAGTTCATTCATCGCTACGTCGAGCAAGTCCGGCCGAGGGAGGTTGTTCGGCACGACGGCCGGGGAGTCAATCGTTCGGCGGAATTGCCGGCTTCCATGAGGAGCCGCGCCGAGTTAGCCGTCCCGCGCCCGGAGGGGTGAATCCCACGCAATGGGACTGCGGAATGCCCCTGGGACTTGACAGTTGACGGCCGAACATGATTATATCGCGCCACGATATATCGCCTGTCGTTCTAACGCCTACAGGAGTAGCACCGATGGCATCCGGACTCAACGACCTCGGCCGATTCGCGGAGCCGGCGCTGCTCATCCTTGTCGCGCTGGCGGACGGGCCGAAGCACGGCTACGCGATCATGACCGAGGCCGAGGCGATCAGCGGATCGCCGCTCGGCCCCGGAACCCTGTACGCCGCGCTTGGTCGCCTCGAGCGGCGCGGCCTCATTGAGCCGCTGCCGGCCGAGGAGCGCCGCCGCCCGTATCGGCTCACGGGCGCCGGTGCGACCACCCTGGAGGAACAGCTCAAGGAGCTGGAGCGGTTCGCCCGCACGGGGCTCACCCGGCTGGCGAGCCAGCCATGAGCCTCCTCATCCGACTCTACCCGGCGGCCTGGCGTGCGCGCTACGAGGACGAGTTCATCGCCCTCCTCGAGGAGCGCCCGCTTTCGCCGTTCGACGCCTTCGACATCGCTCTCGGCGCGCTTGACGCCCGTCTCCGACCGCGGTCGCTGGCGATCGAGCTCGCCCCACGGAGGAACCCGCCCATGAACGCTCGCCTTGCAGGCCTCGCCGCCATTCTGGGCGGCGCACTGATCATCCTCGCTCTCCCAGCTGCGTGGCTCCTGGGCAACACCCCCGAGGAGCTCGCGACCATCGTCCAGATCGTGATCTTCGCGACGGTGGAGG
>JAGXHP010000074.1 GCA_024636135.1 Chloroflexota bacterium | reverse complement strand
TGTCGTCGCGGGTCAGTGACGCGCGCCGCGGCTTCTCCCCGCTGCCCTTCTCGGGTGTCTCGCCGAGCTGCACGTACGGTCCGAATCGGCCCGTCATCAGGTAGATCGGCAGCCCCGAGGCCGGGTCCGTGCCGAGCTGCGCCGGCCCCTTGGCTCGCGTCTCGACGATCTCGATCGCCTGCTCGAGCGTGAAGTCGGCCGGCGGCACGTCCTCCGGCACCGACGCGTTGGTCGCGTCATCGCCCTCGCCGAGCTGGACGTAGGGACCGAAGCGCCCGATCCGGATGACGACCCCGGCACCGGAATCGGGGTGCTGGCCGAGGTGGATGACGGGATACTCGATCTGGGTCTCGTTCTCGACCAGCGACCGGAGCCCCGGCCAGTCCCGCCCGCGGTCGCCGTGGTAGAAGCTCGCCAGGAATCCATCGCGGTCGAGCTCGCCCTTGGCGATCTCGTCGAGGTTCTCCTCGATCTGGCCGGTGAAGCCGAGCTCGACGAGGGCGCTGAAGTGCTCCTTGAGCAGATTCGTGACCGCGTAGGCCGTGAACGTCGGGACGAGCGCCTTGCCCTGGCGCCACGCGTAGCCGCGCCGCTCGATCGTCGAGATGATCGAGGCGTACGTGGAGGGGCGCCCGATCCCGTCCTCTTCGAGACGCTTGACGAGTGATGCATCGGTGTAACGCGCCGGGGGCGAGGTTTCGTGACTCTTCGCCTCGAGAGACGTCAGCGCGAGGGTTCCATCGACGGTCACCACGTCGCCGACCTGGAGCCGCGGGAGCACCGTCTCCTGGTCCCCGAGCTCAGCAGCGGGGTCATCGGACCCCTCAACGTACGCCCGCAGGTAGCCGGCGAACTGGACCGCCTTGCCGGAGGCGGTGAAGACATGATCGCCGTCCGGGCCATTTGCCGTGATCTCGAGGGAGGTTCGGGAGAGGCGGGCATCCCCCATCTGCGAAGCGACAGCGCGCTTCCAGATCAGGTCGTACAGGGCGATCTCGTCGCGTCCGAATGCCGCGCCTAGCCGTTGCGGCGTCCTGCCGAAGTCGGTCGGCCGGATCGCCTCGTGGGCTTCCTGGGCGTTCTTCACCTTGGTCTTGTATTCGCGCGGCCCGCCGTAGTAGTCGCCGCCGTACAGGGATCGGATGGCATCCGCCGACTCCCGCAGCGCGCGTTCGCTGAGCGATGTCGAGTCCGTGCGGTGGTACGAGATCATCCCTTCCTGGAACAGGCGCTGCGCCGCGCTCATCGTGCGATCCGCAGAGAAGTTCAGCTTGCGATTCGCCTCCTGCTGGAGCGTCGATGTCGTGAAGGGGGCCGCCGGCGCCTGTCGCCCAGGTCGTTCGTCGACGGTCGTCACCGTCCACGGCAGCCGACCCCGGAGCGCGTCACGCAGGGATCCCGCAGCGGCCTCGTCCATGGTCTGCATCTCGGGATCCTTGAGCTGGCCGGTGGCGGGATCGAAGTCCTTGCCGCTCGCCAGTCGCCCTCGTGGCGTGCGCGCCAGTGACGCGTTGAACGACGTTCCGTCGCCAATGAGCTGGGCCTCGAGACCCCAGTACACGCTCCGACGGAACGCGCGCCGCGCCTCCTCACGCTCGACCACGAGTCGAACCGCCACGCTCTGCACGCGGCCGGCGCTCAGCCCGGTCTGGACCTTCTTCCACAGCACCGGCGACACCATGTAGCCGTAGAGCCGATCGACGATCCGCCGGCTCTCCTGCGCGTCGACGAGCTGCAGGTCGATGTCGCGGGCGTCCGCCAATGCGTGGCGCACGGCCTCCTCGGTGATCTCGTGGAACTGGATGCGACGAACGGGCACGCTGGGCTTCAGGACTTCGCGCAGGTGCCAGCTGATCGACTCGCCCTCGCGATCGGGGTCGGTGGCCAGCAGGATCTCGGGGACGTCCTTGGCCGCGGCGCGCAGGTCGCGGATGCGGGCGGCCTTGTCGCGCGGGACGACGTAGTAGGGCTGGAACGCGTTGTCGACGTCGACGCCCATCCTGCCCCAGGGCTTGTCCTTGATCGCCGCGGGGACCTCGCTGGCGTTCTCGGGCAGGTCCCGGATGTGACCGACGCTGGCCTCCACGCGGTACTCGTCTCCGAGGAGGCGCGCGAGCGTTCGTGCCTTCGCCGGCGATTCGACGATGACGAGCGGCTTCGACATCGGGTCAGCTCCTCGATCTGTGGTCGGCTGACCGGGCCCCAGGCGGCGATCCGACGATCTTGACGGTGGCGAAAGCCAGCTTCGTTCGCGGCATACGGTGAGCGAGTGTAGCACCGGCCCCGTGCTCGGCCCCCTCTGCGGGGCCGAGAGCACGGGGCCGGTCGGTTGCCGTGATCGAGAACCGGGCGAGGCGAGGCGCGCCGCCCGGCTCAGGGATCAGTCGGTGAAGTTCCACGTGATGACGGTTCGGCCGCCCGCCGTCGCGATCCCTACGCCCATGCGCCGTGCATTGGGATTGAGGATGTTCGCGATGTGGTTCCACTGGCCGGGATACGGCTCAGCCATGAACTGGGCGTGGCACCAGTCGAGGGTTGCCTGCTCGCTTATGCCGACGTGATAGCACTGGTTCTCGCCGGACCAGCCGAAACTGACGCCTCCGGCGCGAAGCCGACTCTCGCGCGTGCTGCCGTTGGCCCCGGTGTGGCTGAAGTAGCCGTTGCGGGCCTGGTCCCACGCGTGCGCCGAGGCGACCGCGGAGATGCTGGCGTCCAGCACGACCGGCGCGAATCCATAGGCTGCTCGGGCGGCATTGACCTGGTTGAGGGCATAGCCCGCCAGGCTGGTAGCCGGTCCGGCGGGGGGAATCGACGGCGTCGACGGCGTCGACGGCGCACTGCGCACCGTGGGGGCCGCCGTCGAGACCGGTGCGGCCTTGGTCGTGAAGGTCAGTCCCGCATCGACGACATTGCTGTCGGCATCCCGTGCGCCACCGTCGAACGCCACCACGTAGGTGCGGCCGCCGGCCAGCGGCTGATCGGGCGTGTAGACGAGCTGCGTCGCAGCCTCGTTCCAATTCAGGATGCCGCCGACGAGCTGACCGTTCGATGAGTCCGTCAGCCCGAACGCCTTGTTCGTGGCATCGATGGCCATCGGCTGGCTGAACCACAGCTCGACCGTCGGGGGCTCGACGTCCATCGCCTCCGCCTCGGGCTGGGTCTTCGTGACCTGGGCGCCGGGCTGGACGATGAACGAGAAGTTTCCCTTGCCGCCGATGACGTTGCCGGACGCGTCATGCGCCCCGATCACGCTGATCGTGTAGCGCGCGCCAGGCTCCATGCGGCCGGAGGGCCGGAAGACAAGATCCGTTCCCTCCCACTCGAGGTCGCCCTCGACTTCAGGTGTGATCGCAAAGCGCGACTCGACGTCCGCGCGGTCCATCACGTCCGAGAACGACACGCTGATGGCGCTGGTGGCGCTCACCTCGGTGGCCGTCTTCGTCGGCGGGAGGACGTCCGAAGCCGGCGGCGCGGCGCTCGCGGCAGAACGCGTCGCGGCTTCCTCCTCGAGGCCGGCATCGGGATCGACGATCGGCGGATCGACCAAGCGAACCTGGAAGTCCGTGACGCGGGGGGCAGTCTCGGTACTGAACGAGTAGCGATGGGGTCCACCGAGCGCCGAGCCATCCGTGCCGAGCGCAGTTTCGCCAACGACAACCAGGTAGGTCGCGTCGGTGTCCCAGCGCTGTTCGGGTGTGAGCGTCAGCTGGTCCAGCTCGGGGGTCCAGGACGTCTCGACGGCTTCGGTCGGAAGGACGTTGAGGGCGGCTTCGACGGAACCGGGGTTCATGCTGACGTCGAAGTCGATGGTGATGGCGGCATCGGTGGGGACACCGATACCGACGTTCTGCGGCAGCAACGAGGCGGGAGCGACAGATGCCGGCTCCGGCTCGGCCCGGGTGACCGGTGCCTGCTGGCTGAACGCGATAATGAACGTGAACGAGAGGGCGGCGATCGAGACGCGTGCGACGGCTCGATGGCTGCTCAGCAACTTGCCGAGCGACTCGAACGGGGCGGCCAGTGCCGCGGCGGTTCGGATCGGACGCAATACACAAACTCCATGGGGATTCGGGGCTCACCTGTCGTTGGGCACAGTCAGATAAGCCGAGAGGCGGTCCAAAGGATAGCCCATCGGTACTGGGTCTGTCATACGAGCGCCGCGAGCCGTCGAGCCGCCAAGGTCGGGTGGAAGGTCGCGCCGCCGAACGGATTGGCGAGTCCGCGTGCCTCCAGCATGGCCAATGCGCTGGCCACCGAGGCGGGTGGTTGACGGGCCCGATCGACGAGTTCTTCGATTGACCCGGGGCGCTCAAGCAGGTAGCGCAGGACCACGCCCTCAACCTCGGACAGGGTCGTGACCGACGGCGGGCGCGCCCCGCGCGTCAGGCCGATCTGGTGGAGCAGCGCGACCGGCGAGGTGACGAGCGTGGCCTGCTGGTCGGCGATCAGCCGGTTGCATCCACGCGAGGCCATGGCATCGATCGGGCCGGGCACGGCGTAGAGCTCGCGCCCGATGGCGACCGCCGCCGATGCGGTCAGAAGCGCTCCCGAGTGATCAGGTGCCTCGACCACCACGACCGCCTCGGAGAGGCCGGCGATGATCCTGTTCCGGCGCGCGAAGTCCGGCTTGCCGACCGCCGCACCGATGGCGATCTCGCTCACCAGGGCACCCCCCGCCCGCAGCAGGTCACGCGCCAACGGTCGATGTCGCGGCGGGTAGACCCGGTCCAACGGCGATGGCAAGACGGCAATGCCCCGCGCCCCTGCCGCGACCGTTGCGCGATGCGCGGCGCCATCGATCCCGACGGCAAGTCCCGAGACGACGACGACGCCGGCGCGTGCCAGCTCATCGGCGATGTCGGTAGCGATCGACAACCCGTAGCCGGATGCGCGGCGCGTGCCGACGATGGCGACGGCCCGTCGCTGGAACACCTCGGCCGGCCCGGCGACGAAGAGCGTGGGCGGCCGCGGATCAAGGGTCCGCAGCGCGGGGGGATAGTCGTCGTCCAGGGCGGTCACGACGCGCCCGCCGGCGCGACGAGTGGCCAGCGCCAGCGAACGCGCGATCGCGCGAGCCGCCGATGCATCTCGACCCACGTGGGTCTCGCTCACCGTGGCCGCGCGCCGGTCCGGGACGACGCCGGCGACCCAAGCCTCGGTCGCGGATCCGTGCTCGGCCACGAGCCGGGCGAATCCGGCCGGTCCGACGCCGCGCAGGACGGACAATGCAATCCAGGCGTCCCGCTCGCTGGCGCGGGAGCCGGCGCCGCGCCGGCTGCCCCGTGTCGCTGGGTGTGTACCCACGCCGATCACTCGCGGCCGTCCTGCGGCCGGTGGGCCAGCGCTTCGTCGAGGTGCTCCTCGCGGACCGCGTCACAGCCGGCGAGGTCGGCGATCGTTCGCGCCACGCGGGCGGCGCGATGGACACGCCGCATCGACAGCCCGAGTGCACGCGCACGCGCGTCGAGCCCGATCCGAATGCGGCGATCGAATCCCGTGCGATCGTCGAGCCGATCAGGCGGCAGCTCCGCGTTCGCGGTGCCCTGCCGCACGCGTTGCCGGGTCGCGGCAACCGCAATCCTGCCCGCCACCGCGCGGGAGCCTTCGATGACGGACCCGTTGCCGATGGACGCCACGGGGAGCAGGGGCACGACGAGATCGAGGCGATCTCGAATCGGTCCGGACAGTCGAGCGTGGTACCGGCGCCTCGCGCCGTCCTCGCACGTGCACGTTCGCCCGCGCGTTCCGAACCAGCCGCAGGGACAGGGATTGAATGCGGCCAGCAGCATGAAACGTGCGGGGAGGGACAGCACGCGCTCCACGCGGGCAATCGTGACCGAGCCTGAGTCGAGCGGACCACGAAGCGCGTCGAGCGCATCGGCGCGGAACTGGAGCGTCTCGTCCAGGAAGAGCGCGCCACGGTGAGCAAGGCTCACCTCGCCGGGCCGGACCCGCGGTCCGCCACCCACCAAAGCTTGAAGGGAGATCGTGTGATGCGGGGCCCGAAACGGGCGGCGGCGGGGCAGGAGCGGTCCGCGATCGGCCGTCCCCGCGACGGATCGGATCCGGCTGACCTCGGCGGCCTCGTCCTCGTCGAGCGGAGGCAGGAGTCCCGCGGCCGCTCGGGCGAGGAGGGTCTTACCGACGCCCGGCGGCCCGCTGAACGCCAGGTTGTGGCGGCCGGCAACCGCGATCTCCAGGGTTCGCCGGCCGACGAGATGCCCGACCACGGACCCGATGTCGACCACGTCGTCCGGTATCGGCTCGTCGGTGCGACGCGGCGGTTCGAGCGGATCCAGCGGTTCGAGCCCCGCAAGATGACGGATCACCTCCCCCAAACGGTGCGCGCCGTGGACCCTGATGCCACCGACCGCCGCCGCCTCGGCGGCGGCTTCCGCCGGCACGATCGCTGCGCTGGCCCCGCACGCTCGTGCCGCCGAGACCAGCGCCATCACGCCCGGCACGGCGCGGAGCGAGCCGTCGAGCGCAAGCTCACCGATCAGGGCGGTCCCCGATATCCCCGTTTCCCCAACCGGGTCCAGCTGGTCGGAGGCGACGAGGATGGCGGTCGCCATGGCGAGGTCGTGCCCGGTGCCCTCCTTCGGAAGGTCGGCCGGGGCGAGGTTGATCGTGATACGTCGCGCGGGAACCTCGAATCCCGAATTGCGCAGGGCCGCGCGCACGCGCTCCCGCGCCTCGAGCACGGCGCTCCCCGCGAGGCCGACGATCGTCATACCGGGCAGCCCGAAGGCCACATCGACCTCGACCCGGACGGGGACGCCATCCACCCCCACGATCGACGCGCTGAGCGCGGAAGCCAGCATCGGGACCTCGGGGGAGGCAGCACCAGGTGTGGACGAAGTGCCGGTCGCCCACCTGCTCGCCTCCCTACTAACCAGCGGCGACCGGCGCTGCCAAGGCTAGGGAGGCAGGGCTTACCCGATGGTTAGGCGCCGGTTACCGCTCCTCAGGAACCGAAGTCAGGCGCTGACCGCCGCCGCGAACATGGCGTCGAGCTCGTCCGCGAACTTCGCGACGCTCTGGCCGAGGGGTCCGTCGGGGCGCGACGACATGAATGGCTCGCCCGAGTTCAGGGCGCTGATCGCACCGCGGTACTCGTTGATGATCTGGTAGTCGATCCTGCGACCCAGCGCGGACTCGGCGTTGTCGACGTTGATCCCGGTGTAGGCGTTCGATCGGTTGAGGACCAGCTGCACCTTATTGCGCTCGTATCCGAGCGACTCCATGGTCTCGAGCACCAGCCGGACGTTCTTCAGGCATGACAGGTCGGCGGTCATCACCACGAAGATGACATCGGCCTCGTCGAACAGCTGGAGATTGAAGTCGTCGATGCTCTTCGCCATGTCGATCACGGTGTAGTCGTACGCGCGTCGCATGAGGCCCAGGATGTTCGACAGGGAGCGCGGATGGGTCCGCTGTCGCTCGGCGACCAGGTCGGCCGATTCCGGATTCGGTGGCGCCAGCAGCAGCTGCATCCCCGCGTGGTGGGAGACCATGAGCTTCTTGAGCAGATCGGCGTCGAGATCGTTCTCGGTGATGGCGTTGACGATCGACGCGGAGTCCAGGCCGAGGTCGAGGAAGACGCGCATGTCGCCGAACTGAAGGTTCGCGTCGAGAAGCGCCACCTGCCGCTTGAGGCGGGCGGACAGGGCGATGGCCGTGTTGATCGCGATCGTCGTCGTCCCGACGCCACCCTTGGCACCGTAGAAGCACGCCAGGCGGCTGAGCGAAGCGCGCTCGACCCCCGGCTTCGGGGCCCGGCCATTCCCCGAGCGCGACAGCAGGGCTTTGATACGAGCGATGAGCTCGAGCGGATGGAACGGCTTGACGATGTCGTCGTCGGCACCGGCGCGCAGGCCCCTGACCCGCTGCTCCACGTCGGCCTCGGCCGTGAGCATGATGATCGGCACGCGCTTGGGCGCCGTCTCCGCCGCCCGAATCTGGCCGGTGGCGGCATAGCCGTCGAGCTTCGGCATCGCCACGTCCATGAGGATGAGATCCGGCTCGATGGACGCCGCCATCTCGACGCCGGCCTGCCCGTCGGATGCGACGTGAACCTCGAACCCTTCCTGCTTCAGCGTGAAGACCAGGACGCGCTGGATGTTGAGATCGTCGTCGACGACCAGGACCTTGGTGGCAGCCAATGCAGATCCCCTGGGTGAGATGGATGAGGCAATTATAGAGATCGGATGCGTCCGCTCCATGGGCCGATGGGCGCGATCATCACCCATCGGTACGGGGCGTGGCCTATCCCAGGTGGCGCTCGAGGAACGCCAGGACTCGACGACGGTACGTCTCGGGGTCGGTCGCGTACGCCTCGGCGTGCTCGGCGCCCTCGACCACGTAGAGCTCCTTCGGCTCCCCTGCCTCGTCAAACAGCCGCTGGCTCTGGCGCCAGCTGATGAGCTGATCCTCGCGCGGGGAGATGACGAGCAGAGGCCGCGGTGCGATGCGGCGCACGGCCCGGATCGGATCGATGAGCCGGGTCCGCGCCCGAACGGCCGTCCCGGTCACGGCCAGGCGCGCGCCGATGCCGCCGAGCGGGTATCCCAGCTGACGCATGCGGTTGGCGACCGGATGATGGAGCTCGGCGT
>JAGXHP010000073.1 GCA_024636135.1 Chloroflexota bacterium | reverse complement strand
TAGTGGTCCTCGTCGAGGATGCGGGCGGCTTCCTTGATGTCGAGCTGGTCGTCCGTGGCGACGTCCCAGGGCAGGCTGATCAGCCAGTCCACGTAGGTGCGGATGACACCGACCTCGGGCGAGGCGGACGGGATCCGGCTCATCCGGTCGACTTCCTTGAGGGCACGGGTCTTGATCTCGTCGGGCATCCCGGCGGCTTCGACCTTCTCGCGCAGCTCGTTGACCTCGGCCTGCTGCGGATCGTCCTCGCCGAGCTCGCGCTGGATCGCCTTGAGCTGCTCGCGCAGGATGTACTCGCGCTGGGTCTTGTCCATCTCGGACTTAACTTCGCTCTGGATCCGACCCTTGAGCTCCAGGACCTCGATCTGCTTCGAGAGGAACTGGCTGGCCAGGCGGAGCCGGTCCGCGATGTTCACCGTCTCGAGCAGCTCCTGGCGCTGCTCGGTCGTCATGTCGGGGCTATACGCCGTCATGTCGGCCAGCAGGCCCCCGTCGCTGATGTTGCGGGCCGCGACCGCGACCTCGGGCGGCACCGATGCGCCGCTGCTGACGTACTGCTCGATCTGCGCGTGGATCGAGGCCATGAGCGCCTCGATCTCGAGCGTCTTCTCCTCGACGTCGTCGATGACCTCGACGCGTGCCTCGAGATGCGGCTCGCTCTGGACCAGGTCGAGCAGCCGGATCCGGCGCTGTCCCTGGACGATGGCGCGGATGGTGCCGTCCTGCAGGCGGATGACCTGGGCGATCTTGGCCAAGGTGCCGACCGGGTACAGCTCGTCCGCGCTGGTGATGTCCTCCTGCTCGCTCGAGCGTTGGGTCACCAGCGCCACGGGCTGGGAGGTGCGGACGGCACGGTCGAGCGCCTTGACGCTGCGATCGCGGCCGACCTGCAGCGGAACGATCATCTCGGGGAAGATGACCGTATCGCGCAGTGCGACCAGGGGCAGGACCTGGACTCGCTCCACGTCGGCCGTGCTGTTCTCGTCGTCCCCCGACGCCTCGGGAATGTTCTGTGTCTCGTCAGTTGCCACGCTTTGGTGCTCCTTCAGCCGACGCGTCGACGAGCTCCGGCTCGTCGTGGTCTTCGGCGAATCGCTCTACATCGTCCTCATCGAACAGATCGTAAACCCGGATCTTGCCGAGTGACTCGAGCTGAAGGATGACCCGCACGCCGGCGAGGTTCACTCGCTGTCGACGCGTCAGGAAACGAATGATACGAACGCGCTGGATATCCGCCTCGCTGTAGAGGCGGAGGTTGTTGCGACGCTGCGGCTGGAGGAGGCCCTCCTCCTCGTAGATCCGCAGCGTCCGGGGATGGCAGCTCGCCAGCTCGGCGGCGATGCTGATGATGTATCGCGGGCGGTTCAGGGCGTCGCGACGCGGGGTGCCGGTTGTCGATGGCGCCGCGCGCCGCGTCCGCTCCACTCTCTTCCTACGACCCGGTGCCGTTTTCGGATGTCTCGTCGACGCCCGCATTGATCCGGATCTGGCGCGGCTTGACCTCCTCCGCCTTCGGGATGTGCAGGCTGAGGACACCGTCGCGGAAGGTGGCATCGGCCCGATCGCCCTGGACGCGGACCGGAAGCTGAATGCTGCGGCTGAACCGGCCGAAGCGGCGCTCGCGGTAGAGGTACTGATCGCGCCCGACCTCGTCGCCGGCCTTGAACTCGCCACGAATGATGAGGTTCTGACCGGTCATCGTGATCTCGACGTCCTCGGCCTTCATCCCCGGCAGGGAGGCCGTGACGACGATCTCGTCCGCGGTCTCGTGGACGTCGACCGGCGGCGCGATCGTGTCACCGCCGCTGATCGTGCGCCATCCGAGCGGGCTCACGAACGAGTCCTCGAACAGCCGGTCCATCGCCGAGCGCAGCGAGACCATCTCACCGACCGGATCGAACCTGGTGATGTTCGCCATGATGTTCTGTCACCTCACGAAAACGCTTGTTCTCGAGTCGACACACCACGATTGGTGTGTCCATGGCGGGACCATAAACCCTGACAATGGTGTTGTCAAGGTATGTGACAGGGATCAGGTTCCCGAAGCCGCTTCCGCGCCCACGATGGCCCAGCGCACGGCGCCGAATCCGCCGATGACGGGCAGGGCGACCGGCTCGGCCCGCAGCTCGAGGGCCAGCACCTCGTCATCACGGACGGGAATCAGCTCGCTTCCCGGGAAGACCCACAGGAAGCTCGTCGGCCGTCGCTCGTAGTGAATCGACTCCGCGACCGCGGTGGCGCGGCCATCCCGCTCGTCGGTCACGGTGATCCGCAGGTCGCGGAAGCGGTCGTCGGCCGTCCCGAGCGAGCGCTCGGCAATTCCCGCCTGGGTCCGCACCCGAGCGGGCCACGACGGGCCGAGCTCGCCTGCGCTCCACTCGGTCACGAAACTGTCGACGACGGCCGCGGGTGTGGCCGCGTGCGCGCCGATGAGCCAGAACCCGCTGCCCCAGACAAGGAGCGGAAGGCTCAACCAGGCGATCGCGGCCGCCGGCGAGCGCTCCGGCGTGGGCGGGCGGGCGATGCGCATCACGTGCGCCGCCTGGTAGGCGTTCACCGCCTGCCACGCCCAGGCGACGATGAAGGCCGATCCGGCGAGGAACGGAATGAGATACGCGCTGGTATCAGCCAGGCCGGTCGTCAGCCACCACACCAATGCGACCGCCCCGATCTCGGCGGCCAGGAGGCCGACCCCAAGGGCGCGTCGCCCGATGAGCAGGTGCCCGAGACCCCAGGCGACCAGCGCGGCGCGCAGGACAGCCCCCGGCTCGGGCCCGGTCACTCGCCGATGAGCAGGCGCCGAAGCTCCGCCTCGCCCTCCGGCGAGGTCACCGCCAGGACCTTGTCGCCGGTCCGCAGGCGCGTGTCAGATCGGGGGGACTGTGCACGCTCATCCCGGATGAGGACCGCGACGCTGCTTCCCTCCGGCAGGTTGAGCTCGCGCAGCTCGCGGCCGATGGCCGGCGAGTCGGCGTCGAGTTGGGCTTCGACGATCTGCACGCCACCACCCTCGAGCTCGGCCAGGTGGAGGAGGTCGTGGATCGGAATCTCGTGCTCGATCACGCCCAGGATCGCTCGGGTCGGGCTGACCGTCTCGTCGATCGCGAGGTCGCGGAACAGCTTCTCGTTCTTCGGATCGTTGATGCGGGCGATCGCTCGGGGAACGTTGAAGCGCATCTTCGCGATCTGGCACGCGGCCAGGTTGACCGCGTCATCGCCCGTCACCGCCGCCATGACGTCGGCGCGCGCCATGCCGGCCTCCGCCTGGTAGCGACCCTCGCAGCCGTCGTTCGCGACCACGATGCTGCCGAGCTCGTCCGCGATCTGGCGCGCGCGACCCTGGTCCTCCTCGATCACGACGACCTCGTGGCCCGCCGCCAGGAGCTCCTTGGTGAGGTAATACCCGACGTTTCCGCCACCGACGACCACGACGTACATCACAGGCCCCCGCGGCCGTCGGTCGGCTGCACGATGGTGGCGTCATGGCCTTCCGGATCGTCCGGCGAGGTCTGCGGCGTCACCTCCTCGATGGGCGTGGCGCCCGGGCCGGGCGCGATGCGACGCGGCTCGGCCGTCGCCGCCTCGACGAAGCCGTTCGTGGCCTCCGCGCCCTCTTGGGCGGCGACGACCAGGGCGTCGCCCAGGATGATCGTGCGGCAGATGGTTTCGACTCCGAGGGCCCGATACGCTTCGCCGCGCAGGGGGTCGTTGATCTTCGCGATCACGCGCGGCACGCCGAAGGTGTGCTTCGCCAGCTGGGCGGCCAATGCGTTGCGATTGTCACCCTCCGTCAGCGCCATGACGAGGTCCGCCTGCTCGGCGCCGGCGGAGCGGACGACGTCCTCGTCCGTCCCATTGCCGCGCACCGTCTCGCCGCCGAACGTCGTGGGAAGCCGGCTGAAGGCCCGCGGGCTGATGTCGATGACGGTGACGTTCTCGCCGCGGACATCGAGCTCGGCGGCGACCCGCGCCCCGACTCTTCCGCAGCCGATGATGATGACCCTCATGGTGTGTGTGCCAGCTCCTTCGTCTCGGCCCGCAGGCACCACACCGGCGCGGTCGAGTTGCGCATCACGTACGGGACGGTTCGGCCCGCATCCCATTGTCCCCCGAATCGCTTCTTGTAGCGAAGTCCCATGAGGAGGAGATCGGCGCCGAGCTCGTTCGCATCGTCCACGATGGCGGGACCGGCGGCTCGTGCCTGGACGGTGCTCGTGCGTACCGCGATCCCGCGCTCGACGAGCACGGCCTCGGCGCGCGAGAGGACCTCATCGGCGGCGGCGACGGCCTCGTCGTTCTCGCGATCGAGGGTCTGGTCGAACGGGACCTCGATGACGTGCAACAGCGAAACCTCGGTGTCGTTCCGCCCGGCAAGCAGGACCGCTGCGACCTTGAGCGCCGGATCATCGACCTCGTCCACGCCCAGCAGCGGCACGAGGATCCGGGCGTACTCGAAGGAGGAAGCAGGTTTCTCGCCGCGTCGGAAGAAGGCCATGGCGCGGCTATCCTACGGCCCGGGGAAGGGGATGCGAACGGTCGGATTGCACCCTGGCTCAGCGTCCGTAGCTGAGGCGCTCCGCGAGCCGCGGCGGCAGGCCGACATCTCGCATGAGGCGTTGCGTACGTTCGATGTCGTAGCGGACGCGATGAAAGCTCATGGTGGCGTCCTCCACGCTCACGTCCAGCTCGAGCATGCCGTAGGCCGCCTCCGGGAGGCCATCGCGAGGCTGACCGACGCTTCCCGGGTTGAGCAGCGCACGAGCGTTGCCGATGGTCACCGCTTCGCCGGGCAGACCGGGGCTGACCTCGATGCCGTCCTCGGTCAGCCGATAGGCGATCGGGAGGTGGGTGTGACCGAACAGGCACAGCCGAGTCTCGAAGTGCTCGAAGTTGGCCGCCGCGATCCCCGGGCTGGTGATGTACTCCCAGATCGGATCGCGCGGTGAGCCGTGCACCGCGGTCAGCTCTCCATCGCGCCGCACCTCGGGAAGGGTGGCGAGGTACGACCGGGCGTTCTCGTCAAGCGTGCCCGCCGTCCACTCGATCGCGGCCCGCGCATCAGGGTTGAAGTACGCCGGGTCGACCGTGGCGATCGCCGCGCCGTCGTGGTTGCCCAGGACGCTGCGGGCGCCCATGGCCTGGAGCTCGGCGATGACCTCGTTGGGCTGCGGCCCGTAGCCCACGATGTCGCCGAGCACCCAGACCTGGTCGACCGTGCCGAAATCGGCGCGGACCGACTCAAGGGCGGGCAGGTTGGCGTGGATGTCCGACAGGACGGCGATGCGCATGCGACTGCGGAGTATACCGACGCTCAGCCGAGGGGACGACGCGCAGGCTCGCCGGGGCGCCGAGGGAATCGGTGTGGCGTCTCTGACACCTTTTCCAGCACTACCAGCCGATGGTGTCCGAGGACACCGATCCCCGTCTCGCGGACCGTGGCTCGGCCCCCGAGCGTTTCCGCGGCCCGCCGTCCAATCTCCAGCTCCTGGGCCGAGATGGCGCCCTTCCAGGCGATCACCGCGCCACCCCGGCGGACCAGCGGCAAGGCGTACTCCGCCAGGACCGGGAGCGCGGCGCAGGCGCGCGCCGTCGCGACGTCATGGAGCTCCCGATGGCGCACGTCGTGGCCCAGCGCCTCGGCACGCTCGGCCAGGATGCTGACGCCGCCGATGCCGAGTGCCTCCACGATGGCACGCAGCGCATCGGCCTTCTTGCCGACCGAGTCGACGAGGGTCCACGCCACCTCGGGACGGGCCAGGGCCAGGACCAGTCCGGGCACGCCGCCGCCCGAGCCGATGTCGATCGCCCGGGCGGGCTGCAGCGCATCGAGGGTCGGGAGCGCGCTGAGCGCATCGAGCAGGTGGAGACGCGCGACCTCCGCCGGCTCGACGATGCGCGTGAGGTTGAGGCGCGCGTTGGCGCTCAGCAGGAGGTCGACGTATTGCTCGGCGGCGTCGAAGAACCGGGGCTCGAGCGAAGCTGCGATCGTCGGCGCATCGGCGGCCAGCAGCCGCTCGAGCTCATCGCGCGCCATCCGTGCGTCGGACAAGAGAAATGCTCCTGACGAGTGTCCTTTCGGTCTTCCCGAGCAGATGGTCGGCGTCGCGGCCGGCTCTCGCATCGGCCCCGACCATCGGCTGGTTACCGTACTTGGTCACCCGCAGAAGCAGGACCTCGACCCTACCAGCGCCCGGCTGTGGATCACAAGGGGAGTTATCCACCATCCACGCCAGCATCGGCGAACTGTGGATAACCCACGCGGATATACTCGGGTCGATGGCGTCCGGTACTGCGCAGAAGGCTACGATCGAGGTCAGGTGGCGGCTCACATGATCTCGGACTCGCCACCCCGTTTCGCGCACGACAGCGAGGCGGAGCTGGCGAGGATCCTGGACTACTACGGTGTCGCGTGGCGCTACGAACCCGACGTCTTCCCCATCTGCTGGAACGCCGACGGCGAGGTCATCGAGTCGTTCGCTCCCGACTTCTACCTGCCGGAGATCGACCTGTACGTCGAGCTGACGACGCTCAAGCAGTCGCTCGTCCGCAAGAAGAATCGCAAGCTGCGCTGGATGAAGCAGCTGTACCCGGAGGTCCGCGTGAAGCTCTTCTACGCCCGTGACTTCCGGGCGCTGATGCTGAAGTACGGACGCCTCGATTTCCTCACCGACGTTGCCGCGGCCAACGGGGCTCACGCGCTGACGGGCGCCGGGCCGGTCGTCGCGCGATGAGCCTGCACGACGACGTCGAGGAGGTCCTCATCGACGCCGATGCCATCGAGGCGCGGGTCGTCGAGCTCGGAGCCCAGCTCACCGCGGACTACACCGGCCGCGATCCGGTGCTGATCAGCGTCCTCAAGGGATCGCTCGTCTTCCTGGCCGACCTGATGCGCGCCATGGATCTGCCATCCAGCATCGACCTCATGGAGGTGTCGAGCTACGCCGGCACCGAGACCTCCGGGCAGGTGCGGATCCTCAAGGACCTGTCGAAGCCGATCGAGGGC
>JAGXHP010000072.1 GCA_024636135.1 Chloroflexota bacterium | reverse complement strand
CGCGGAGCGCGATCTCTCGCAGCAGCGCGTCGCCGGCGCTGACACCGTGATCGGCGTTGATGTCCGCGAAGCCGTCGATGTCGAGCAGCAGCGCGGAAAGAGGATGTCGGTACCGCCGCGCCGCGGCCACCTCGACCCGAAGCCGTTCCAGGATCGCCGGCCGGCTTGCCACGCCGGTGAGCGGGTCCGTCGACATCGCTCGCTCGAGCTCCGCGCGCTGCAACTCGACGGTCCGCCGGGCCTGAAGCAGTTCCTCGATCGTGCCTCGCAGCTCACGGCCAAGGCGCTCAGCGTCGCTCGTCACACTCGGGTCGTGAAGGACCACGGTCAGGTGCGCTGCGGATCGGTGAATCGTGAGGTCGATGCCGCCGACCGGTGTCTGTCGCGCCACGGTCTCCGACGTCGAGGGCAGCTCGGCCAGCGTGAGGCCGAGCAGGTCCTCGAGCCGCATGTCCCGCGCCGTGTCGTTGAGCCCCAGAAGGGCCGATGCCGCGGGGTTCCATGCGCGCAGTCGCAGCAGGCCGTCGAAGATCAGCACGCCTTCGCGGAGATGCATCGCGATCGGTGGCAGCCGGTCAACCTCGGCGGGCAGATCGTCCGCGCGGTTCCCTGGCCACCGCGCCGGCAGGAACAGCGCCGCGGCGACAAGCGGCACGAGACCGACGACGAGGTCGGCGTCGCCGCGTGGAGCTGCCAGGGCGAGCGCGGCGACCGCCAGTAGGCCGGCCGGCACGGCAACGGCGGCCGTCGCACTGGCCGAAGTGAGGGCGGCCGCGACAGCGGCGATCCACAAGATGGGCGCCCCGGTCGCCGCGAGCCACGCGGAGTCGACGGCAACCAGCTCCGCCACGACCACGCCCTCGGCGAGCAGCAGCATCGCTCCGGTGGCGAGCAATCGCCCCCGCCGGCCAGGAAAGGTGATCCGGGCCCGCTCCGCCGCCGCCGCCGCGATGAGGATCACCGGCGTGGCCACCGGCATGACGAGGATGCCGGCTCCGCCGAGGACGTTCAGGCCCCCGCCGACGAGCGCCGCGGCGGCTCCGGCAACGAGGATGGACGAGAGCCGACCCCGCTCGAGGCCCTCGACGACAGCCGCCACGGTCATCCCGCTCGACGCGAGCACGAGCGCTCCGCTCATCACCGGCACGAGCCAGCCGAGGCCGACGTCGACGAGGTCGGCGGATGGCGCGGCGCGCAGCACGGTAATCGGCACGTAGGTGGCGATGATCGCCAACAGCACGAGCACCGTGCGCCGGGCGGGTGACTCGGTCAACCAATGCACGCCCGGAGTGTTGAAGGCAGGCTTCGCGCGAACAATGGTACGAAGGGTTCCGATGACCGGGCCGCCTATACTCCTGCGGCGATGCACGCTCGCCCGCCCGTCATGTCCCGTTCGGCGTTTCTGGCTGCTACGGACGCGCTCGTCGCGACGGGACAGGCGATCGAGGCCGAACCGGACTGGGACGCGTTCCGTGCGTGGCTTTTGGAATCGGACTCGCTGCTCGAGCGCGTGTGGGGGAAGATGGATCGCTACCACCTGGCGTGGCTCAACGTCGGACGCGGAAGTGCACCGCCCGGCACATCGCTCGACGATGAGGGCGCGCGCCGCTTCATTGCAGAGGTGGCCGGCGGCAAGCTCGCCGTCCTGCGTACGATGAGGACGAGCGTCGAGCGACAGGGATGGACCCTGCTCTCGGACGACGAAGCCGAACACGACTGACCGAGGAGAATCGGTGGCCTATCCGATCGCGCCCGGCGGCCTCGCCGCCATCCTTGCCCATCCCGACGACGAGAGCTTCGGCTGCGCGGGGGCCCTCGCCGTCGCGCACGACGCGGGCGCCACGACCCGGCTGCTGGTGGTCACCCGCGGCGAGGCGGGATCCGCCGATGGGTCGTCCGATCCCGCCACCGGCGACCAGCGCGAGGCCGAGCTGATCTGCGCCGCGCGCGCGATCGGCCTGGACGAGGTGTCGCTGCTCGACGGGTATCCCGACGGGGGCGTGGCGGACCAGCCGTTCGAGCGGCTCGTGGACGAGATCACGGCGTGGATGGCCGAGCGGCGGCCGGCGGCCGTGATCACCTTCGGCCCGCACGGCGTCACCGGGCATCCCGACCACATCGCCGTCGGCAACGCCACTCGATGGGCGGTCGAGCGACTGGCCGACCGGGGGATCGCGCCGAACGCGGTGTACGTGATCAGCCCGATCTTCGATCCCAGTGGCAACCGCTACGACCTGTCGGGTGAGGAGCAGGCGGCCACGCATCGCATTCCGATCACGAAGGTGGCAGCGCGCAAGGCCGAGGCACTGGGCTGTCATGCCAGCCAGACCGACGCGAGCGAGGAGCTCGCGGCGTTGAAGGCGGCGATCGAGAGCGGCGAGCCGATTCACGAGGGATATTCCCGCGTCCGCCCCCTGGTCCCGAGCCCGCACCCGGAGTTCGACACCGCCCTCCTCTGAGGTCCAGAGGGGCACGATCGCGACGAGGGCGTAAACTGTTCGCATGACGATTGATTCGAACCTCGGCAAGGTGGACGAGGTGATGACCGCGCTCTACGAGATCCAGGATCCGGAGATCGGGATGAGCATCGTGGACCTCGACCTCATCAAGGCCGTCGAGCTCGGCACGGACGGTGCGCCGACCGAGATCAAGATGATCCTGACAACGCCCTTCTGCCCCTGGGCCGGTGAGCTGATCCAAACGGTGAAGGCCAAGGCCGAGGAAGTCGTCGGGCCGCCCGTCAAGGTCACGTTGCTTGCCGATCGCTGGGAGCCCCCGCCCGGTCTCTTCTAGGCGTTTCGCGCATCCTTCGGCGACTACCATGGCCGCCGATGCGGATCTACACGCGCAAGGGCGACGACGGCTCGACCGGCCTCCTGTACGGCGGCGACCGGGTGAGCAAGGCCGATCCCCGGACCGAGGCCTATGGCACGACCGACGAGGCCGTTGCCGCGCTCGGCTTGGCCCGCTCCTCGATCCGCCCGGCGCCCGACCGCACGGAAGCAAGGCTCGACGAGCTCATCGTCCGGCTCCAGCGGGAGCTGTTCGTGGTCGGCGCCGAGCTCGCCACCCACGTCGATCGGCGCGACAGGCTCGCCGACGGGGTGACGCGCGTGACCGAGGCGATGGTGACGGCCCTCGAGCGCGAGATCGACGAGCTCGAGGAGCTGGTCGAGCAGCCGAAGGAGTTCGTCCTGCCGGGCGGGTCGATGACCGGCGCCGCGCTCGACTTGGCCCGGACGACGGTGCGCCGGGCAGAACGCCGATGCGTCGAGCTCGCGGCCGCGGACGGACTTCCGGACTCGCACGTGCTGCCATACGTCAACCGGCTGGCGGACCTACTATTCGTCGCCGCGCGAGTTGCCGACGGGGGGTTCCAGCCGGTCCGAACCGAGGCGTAATATCGGGCTTCCCGAAGGAGAACTGAACGATGGGCTATGCCGTGACCAACCCCGCGACCGGGGAGACGGTCAAGACATACGACACGATCACCGATGGCGAGCTCGAGGCCGCGATCGCCGCCGCCGACGAGGCGCATCGGACCTGGTCGAGGTCCAGCACGGTCGAGGAGCGGGCGGGCCTCATCCGCCGCGTCGCCGAGCTCCACCGCGAGCGCCGCCCGGAGCTGGCGGAAATCATCGTGGCCGAGATGGGCAAGCCGATCGGCCTGGCTCTCGGCGAGGTCGACTTCGCTGCGGACATCTACGAGTACTACGCCGACCACTCGCCGGACTTCCTCAAGGACGAGCCGATCGAGCTCCTCGCCGGCGAGGGCTCGGCGCTCATCCGCAGCTCGTCGCTCGGGGTGCTGCTCGGCGTCATGCCCTGGAACTTCCCCTACTACCAGGTCGCACGCTTCGCCGGCCCGAACCTCATCATCGGCAACACGATCCTGCTGAAGCACGCCGGCCAGTGCCCCGAGTCCGCCGCCGCGATGCACGAGATGTTCCGCGACGCGGGCTTCCCCGCCGGCGCATACGTGAACATCTACGCATCGCACAACCAGCTCGAGCGGGTCATCGCCGACCCGCGCGTGCAGGGCGTCTCGCTCACCGGCTCGGAGCGCGCGGGCTCCGCGGTGGCCGAGATCGCCGGCCGTCACCTGAAGAAGGTCGTGCTCGAGCTCGGCGGCTCGGACCCGTTCATCCTGCTCTCGACGGACGACCTCGACGCCACCGTGCAGAACGCGGTCGACGCCCGGCTCGACACCAACGGGCAGTCGTGCAACGCGGCCAAGCGCTTCATCGTCGCCGACGAACTGTACGAGCCGTTCCTCGAGAAGTTCAGCGCGAAGATGGCTGAGATCGAGGCGACCGATCCCACGTCCGCCGACACGACGCTCGGCCCGCTGGCGTCGCTGAACGCCGCCGAGCGCCTCGACGAGCAGGTCAAGCGAGCGATCGAGCACGGCGCGAAGCTCGTGCACGGCGGCACCCGCGACGGCGCCTTCTTCCCGACGACCGTGCTGACGGATGTCACTCCTGAGAACCCCGCCTCCAGGGAGGAGTTCTTCGGCCCGGTCGCGCAGGTGTACCGCGCCAAGGACGAGGCCGACGCCGTGCGGATCGCGAACGACACCCCGTACGGCCTCGGCTCGTACGTCTACACAACCGACCAGGAGCAGGCGCTCCGCGTCGCCGATGGCATCGAGGCCGGGATGGTGTTCGTGAATGTCGTGCTCGCCGACGGCGCCGAGCTGCCGTTCGGTGGCGTCAAGCGCTCGGGCACCGGCCGCGAGATGGGCCGCCTGGGTGCCGACGAGTTCGTGAACAAGAAGATGATCCGCATCGGCTGAGGCCACGCCAATCAAAGGCCGGTGCAGCACCCGTCGCTGATCAGCGACCGACCTCGACGACGAGGCCCTCGTTCGGCCGGAGCTCCACGTCGGCACCCACGGGTTCGCCGTCGCGCTCACGCTGGGTGCCGATGACGACGCGCCCGGCCCCGGATCCGCGGGCCGCGCGAGGCTCGGCGGTCAGGTTGAGGAGCACGTCCAGCTGACCGCCGCTGCGTCCGATGCGCCTGAAGGCGAGCACGCCGTCCGGCGTCGGTCCGAACGGCTCGAAGTCGCCGAGCCGCAGGATCGGATGCTCGCGACGCAGCTGCAGGAGGTCGCGGGTCAGCGTGAGGAGCGAGCCGGGGTCCACGGCCTGGCCGGCCACGTTGACATCGGCGAAGTCGGGCGCGATGGGGAGCCACGGCGAAACCCCGGGCGGGCAGAAGCCCGCGTTGGGTGAGTCGTCCCACGGCATCGGTGAGCGCTCGGGGTCGCGGCCCCGCCCGGCCTCGAGCCGCTCGAGCGGGTCCCGGCTATCGGCGACGGCGACCGGGACGTCGACCATGCCGATCTCGTCCCCGTAGTAGAGGGTCGGGGTGCCGCGCAGGGTGAGCAGCAGCATCATCGCGACCCTCGCCTGGTCGCGCCCCGCACGCTCGGCCGAGGCGATCCGCGGCTGGTCATGGTTGCCGAGCACCCAGCTCGCCCATGCGCCGGCGGGGAGGACACCCTCGACCCCCTCCACGGCGCGCCGGACGCCATCCGCCGTCCACGGACTGTTGATCACGTGGAAGTTGAACGGGACGTGGATCTCGTCCTGGCGCTCCCCGTAGTACTCGGCCCAACGATCGAAGTCGGGGTGATGCAGCTCGCCGATGCTCACGCGGTCCCCTGGGTACGACTCCAGCATGCTCCGGAAGGACCGATACAGCTCGTGCATGTCCGGGTGGTTGTGGTCGTTCACGTGGAGCTGCGTCAGCCATGATCCGAGGCGCGAATGCTCCCATCCCGGGTCGGGGTTCGGCGGGTTGTCGCGCAGCTCCGGATCCTTCATCACCATCGGCGCCACGTCGATCCGGAAGCCATCCACGCCACGGTCGAGCCAGAAGCGCGCGACGTCGAACATCGCGTCACGGACCTCGGGGTTTCGCCAGTTCAGGTCCGGCTGCTCGGCCAGGAAGATGTGGAGGTAGTACTGCGCGCGCGTTTCGTCCCAGGTCCAGGTGGGGCCGGCGAACATGCTGATCCAGTTGTTCGGCAGGCCGCCATCCGGCTTCGGGTCGCGCCACACGTACCAGTCGGCCTTCGGGTTGTCGCGCGACGCCCGCGACTCGACGAACCACGGGTGTTGGTCGCTGGTGTGGTTCGGGACGTAGTCGACGAGGACCCGAATATTTCGCTCGTGGGCAGCAGCCACCAACCGATCGAAGTCGGCGAGCGTGCCGAAAAGGGGATCGACGTCGGTGTAGTCGGCC
The DNA here is from genome assembly GCA_024636135.1 of Chloroflexota bacterium. Lineage (GTDB taxonomy): Bacteria > Chloroflexota > Limnocylindria > QHBO01 > QHBO01 > JACDBZ01. Next base: position 274 of record JAGXHP010000072.1, on the reverse strand, counting down.
ACGTCGTACCCGAAATCGGCCATCGGCGAGGGATAGAACGGAGAGATCCAGATGGCATCGACACCCAGCCAGGCGAGGTAGTCGAGTCGCCCGCTGATCCCGTTGAGGTCGCCGGTGCCGTCGCCGTCCGAGTCCGCGAAGCTTCGCGGGTAGACCTGGTAGACGACCGCCGTCTGCCACCAGCGCGGTGCTCGATCCCTCATGGATGCAGGCTAGCCAAAATCGCCCGCGATCGCGCCGGATGAATCGCCGATCGCCGATCGGGATGTCGAGG
>JAGXHP010000071.1 GCA_024636135.1 Chloroflexota bacterium | reverse complement strand
GATGCCGCCTCCGATGAGGATCACGCTCATGGCCAGGAGAAGCGACACCCGGCCGCCGTGCATCAGCCGGCTCAGGATGTCGCGGCCGAGCTCGTCGGTCCCGAGGAGGTAGGTGATGCTCCCGCCATCGTGGTAGAACGGCGGCGCGAGCGAATTCGACAGGTTGATCTTCAGCGGATCGTGCGGCGCGAGGATGTCGGCGAATAGGGCGCTCACGACGAGCACGAAAAGGATGATCAGGGGTACGAGGGGCAGGTGACGCGCACTCCCCACCACGCCATGGGCTCGCGCCGCGGCCGATGCGAGCATCGTCATCGGTAGCGGACCCTGGGGTCCAGGAATGCGTACAGGAGATCGACGAGCAGGTTGATGGTGATGAAGAAGACGGCGATCATGATCACGGCACCCTGCACCACGGGGAAGTCCCGGCTGTTGACGGCGTCCAGCGTCAGCTTCCCCAGCCCCGGCCAGGCAAAGACGGTCTCGACGACAACTGATCCGTTGAGGAAGCTGCCGAGCACGAGGCCGGCGAAGGTCAACACCGGAATCAGGGCGCTTCGGAAGGCGTGCTTCACCACCACGACCGTCGATGGCAGCCCCTTCGCGCGCGCCATGCGCACGTAGTCGCTGTCGAGGACATCGAGCATGCTCGATCGAACCAGCCTGGCGATGCCCGCGACGGCGGCCCAACCGATCGCGATGGCGGGGAGGACGTAGGACTCGATCCCCTGGCTGTAGGCGACCGGGAAGATCCGCAGAATCACCGCGAAGATCAGGACAAGCATGATCGCCAGCCAGAAGGCTGGGACCGACTGTCCGAAGAGCGCCACTGTGCGCGCGAAGATGTCGATCGCCGATCCGCGGTACACCGCGCTGAGAATGCCGAGCGGAAGCCCGAGCACGATCGCAACGAACATCGCGGCCAGGGCCAGGCTCGCGGTGGCTGGGAACCGTGCCAGCAGGATGTCGATCACCGGCTGACCGTTGAATGAGCGGCCGAGATCCAGGGAGAACAGGCCGCCCATGTACGAGAGGTACTGCTCGTAGAGCGGCCGGTCCAGCCCGAGGCGCTGCGCCAGCTCCTCGCGGAGCTCCAGAGGCGCAAAGTCGCTCATGAGGATGCGCGCCGGATCGCCAGTCAGCCGCACGAGGAAGAAGACCAGCGTCGTGATGAAGACAAGGCCGAGTACGGCCTGGAAGATGCGTCCGACAAGGTAGCGGGTCATGCGAATCGCTCAGGTACTGCGGCGGCGCCGGTGAGGATCATGCCTCGCCGGCGCCGCTTCGCGAAAGGGGCACAGTCAGCTGAGCATCATCACTCGGCCGGCTGGATCGACCACATGTTGTGGGGGAAGCCCTTGCCGGCGATCCGGAAGTCCCAGCCGCCGACCTTGTCTGACACGCCGAATACCGCGCTGGCTGACAGGAGCGGCATCTGGAGCCAGTTCTCCGCCATCCAGTTGTGGTAGTCCGCCATCATCTCGCCCTGTGCGTCGAAGTCGAACTCGGCCTGGATGGCCCGCAGCCGCTCCGACATCTCCGGGAAGGCGTCGGCGTTCCACACGGAGCTGCCGTTCTCGCTGTCGTCGGTGAACAGGGTCGCCTGCTCGTCGACGAAGTAGTAGCGGTTGTCCATGCCGCGGATATAGAGGGTGATCGGCGTCGGCGGATCTCCGGCCTCCTGGCCATTGAACTCGAATCCGAAGAGCGCCTCCTTGTTGGCTTCCTCCTCGCCGACACGCACTGATGCCTCGACACCGATGTCCGCGTAGTTCCCAGCGATCGCCTCGGCCGTCGTCGGCATGAGGGGCATGTCACCGGGCACATCGGCCACCACGATCTCGACAGTCAGCGGGTTCGACTCGTCGAACCCGGCCTGCGCGAGCAGCTCTACGGCGCGCTCGGGGTCGAAGTCCGCAGCCGCGAGACTCTCGGGATTCCCGTGGGCGCCTTCGCCGGCCATGAACGCCGAGCTCGGCTGCGCGTACCCGCGGAAGATCGAGTCGGCGATGCCCTGCCGATCGATGGCGATCGAGAGCGCCTCTCGGACGGCCTCATCGTTGCACGGGCTGTCCGGATTCATTGAGAACCCCATGCACCACATCACCGACTGGGTGGCACCGGGGACCTGGATGAGCTCCGCACCGGCTCCCTCGAGCTCCTCGATCGAGGAGATCGGCAGCGGGACCACGTCAGCCTCGCCAGTCTGGAGGAGCGCGACCCGCGTCGAAGCGTCAGGGGCAGCGCGGATCGTCAGGTCCTTGAAGCCAGGCGTGCGCTCCTGCTGCCAGTCGCTCCGCTCCTCGTCGAGGAAGGCGGTCAGGGTCGCGGACTGCTCGCCCTCCATGCTGACGAACTGGTACGGGCCGGTGCCGATGGGCTCGCTCCACATCTCGTCGCCGACCTCCTCGTAGTACGCCTGCGAGTACACGGCGCCCGCGGAGCCGCCGTCGAGCTCGGCGAACCACATCGGCAGGGTCGCCTGCGGCGAGCGCGTGACCACGACGACCTCGTTGCCGTCCCCAGTGATCGATTCGACTTCCGGCGCCCGCCCGATGATCGTGTGCGTCGATGCCGGGTCGAAGATCACGCGGTTCCAGCTCCAGGCCACGTCCTCGGCGGTGAGGGTGTCGCCGTTGTGGAACTTCACGCCCTCCCGGATCGTGAACGTCCACGTGAGACCGTCCTCGGACGGAGTCCACTCGGTGGCGAGGCCCGGCACCAGGGCACCCTCGGTGTCCTGCTCGATGACGTAATCGTGAACGTCGTCCCACCATGGCTTGTGCGACCACTCGAGGGCGGCCTGCGTGATGACGTCCTCGCCCTGGCCGGTGAGCGAAGGTGTGATGACAACGAGCTCGCCACTCGGCCCACCATCCGATCCCCCTCCGCTGGCGCCGGCGGACGGCGACGTCGCCTGGCCGCCGCATGCGGCCAGGACCAATGAAACGACCACTCCCGCGGCGAGCGGGGCCGACAAGTTCCTCGACATCGTCACTCCTTCTCCGTTGCTCGGGTTCAGCTTCCGGATGCACCCTCGTGTCGCAACAAGTGCAACAGTTCCATTATGCGCAGTGGCGCAAGTTGGTGAGAACGGTTTTGCGCAGGTTGTGTCAGCCCTGCTCAGGATTCAGCGCCGCCATGAGCTCGTCCATGTCCGGCAGATCCTCCAGCGAGCTGAGGACCTCCAGCGAGCGCTCGGCGTCGGCCTCGGTCATGACCCCTCGCGCCCCCCGCCGGAACTTGCCGACAATCTCGTCGAGCGTCAGCGGATCCTCGGTGTCGCCCTTCGGCACGTCGCGCCGAACCGCAATGCGACGACCGTCCACGAGATCCGCCTCCACGACGGCGCCGATGGTCGTCAGAGAATCGTCCACCACCACCTCGATGCGATCCCGCGCGAAAGCGGAGACCGCGGGATCGGCGAGCCGTTCCGGGTCGAACTGCTCGATCCAGCACTCCCGATCGTGGAGCACGACCGCGGCCGACCAACGTGTCGAGAGGAGCGCGCGGAAGCGGTCCTCCCATCCGATCTCCCCGTGCATGCGGTGGGTCGACTCGGACAGGCCGATCCGCAACCGCGTTACGGTTTCAGGCCTGAGGTCGTGCTTGTCGATCAGATCGAAGACCCCGCTGATGACGCCCTGGATGAGGCTCGACATCGGCCACAGCCTCATCGAGATGCGCTCGAGCTCCCATTCCTCCCCGAGGCCGGCAACGACGGCCTCCGGGTCGCCCGTGCCGGCATAGGTCCCGAAGATGCCCCCGTCGGGATGCGCGAGGATCTCGTCCGACGCACGGAACCCTTGAGCCGCCATCGAGGCGGCGAGCAGACCGGAGACGGCCCCACGAGCCTGATGGAACTTCACGGTCGGGGTGCCCCATTGGGCGAACGTCCCGGCAGCCTGGCTCCCCGCGAGCCCCAGCGCCCAGCGCATCCGCTCCGCATCGAGGCCCAGGAGCCGACCGGCGGAGCTGGCGCCGCCGAATGGGCCGAGTACCCCCGGCGAATGCCAGCCGCGGGCGCGGAACGCGGGATAGTCGATCGCCCGGGCGATGCGGACGGTCACTTCGAGCCCCACCGCGATGGCGGTGAGCAGCTCCGCGCCGCTGACCCCGCGACCCTCCCCGATCGCCAGGGCGGGCGGCACGACCTCCGGCGTCACGTGCATATGGTTCGGACGATAGACATCACAGACGGTAAGGCCCGTGATCTCGTAGGCATTGCGGAGGGTCGCACCCAACCGCGAAGACCGCCCACCGCCGATCACCGTCGCGTCGGCCCCCGGTGCGAGGTGCTCCGCGACGGCCTCCACCTGTCCGGCCTCGGCCGCGCGCCGGCCGGCGAGGGCACTGCCGACAGCATCGATCAGCAGGTGTGACGTCCGGGTCCGGACGTGCGCAGGAATGTCGTCATGCCGGACGCTGGCGACCCACGCGGCGAGTGCGGCGGTCGGTCCGCTGCTCTGGTCAGTCAAGGGAGCGTGTCTCCTCCTGTCGGAGCCCTACGGGGCGGCAACGATGCGCCGCCGACGAGACCGTCGGCGGCGCACCCAGATCGGATGGGGTTCGGGATTTGCCTCAGTCCGCCGGTCGCAGCGACCACTGGTTGTGGACAAAGCCCTTGCCAGCAATGCGAGCATCCCAGTCGGAGATCGCGTCGGAGACCCCGAAGACCGCGTTGGCCGTCAGGAGCGGGATCTGGAGCCAGTTCTCGGCCATCCAGCGATGGTAGTCGGCGAGGAGCTCCTCCTGGGCATCGATGTCAAGCTCGCCGGCGACTCCCGACAGACGCTCCGTCATGTCAGGGAACTCCTCGGCGTTCCAGACAGAGCTCCCGTTCTCGCTATCGTCCGTGAACTGCGTGACCTGCGAGTCCACGAAGTAGAAGCGATTGTCCATGCCTCGCATGTAGAGCGTGACCGGAAGAGACGGATCGCCCGACTCCTGGCCGTTGTATTCGAATCCGAAGAGCGCCTCCTTGTTGGCCTCTTCTTCACCGATCCGGACGGTTGCCTCGATTCCGATGGCCTGGTAGTTGCCGGCGATCGCCTCGGCCATGGTCGGCATCATCGGCATGTCACCCGGGACGTCCGCAACGACGAGGACCACGCTGAGCGGGTTCGACTCGTCGAACCCGGCGTCGGCCAGCAGCTGCTGGGCGCGGTCCGGATCGTAGGCCGGCGCGGCGAGGTCCTCAGGGTTTCCGAACGCGCCGGGGCCGGCCATGTAGCCGTTGTGCGGTGCCGCGTAGCCGCGGTACACGGATTCGGCAATGCCCGCGCGGTCGATCGCGATCGACAGCGCCTCACGCACGCCGACTTCGTTGCACGGGCTGTCGGGATTCAGCGAGAAGCCGAGGCACCACATGACCGACTGCGCGGCGTTCTCGACCTCGATGAGCTCCACACCGGATCCCTCGAGCTCTTCCACCGATGAGATCGGGAGCGGGACGACGTCCGCCTCCCCCGTCTGCAGCAGCGCCACGCGGGTCGAGGGATCGGGCGCGGCTCGCATGATCAGGTCCTTGAAGCCTGGCGTCCTGTCTTTCTGCCAGTCACTTCGGTCGTCGTCGACGAAGGCGGTCAGGGTCGCGGACTGCTCGCCATCCATGCTGACCAGCTCATAGGGACCGGTGCCCACCGGCTGCGACCACATCTCGTTGCCGACTTCCTCGAAGTAGGCCTTCGAGTACACGGCGCCACCGGACTCTCCGTCAACCTCGGACCACCACATCGGTACGGCAGCCTGCGGGGTGGTGGTTTCCACCATCACCTGGTTGCCGTCGGCGGTGATCGACTCCACCACGGAGGCGCGGCCGATCATGGTGTGGGTCGACTCGGGGTCGAAGATGACCCGGTTCCAGCTCCATGCGACGTCCTCGGCGTCGAGGGTATCGCCGTTATGGAACTTCACGCCTTCCCGAATCGTGAAGGTCCACGTGAGCCCGTCCTCGGACACGTCCCACTCGGTTGCCAGCGCTGGAACGAGGTTGCCGTCCGGATCCTGTTCAATGATGAAGTCGTGGACGTCATCCCACCACGGCTTGTGCGACCACTCGAGGGCGGCCTGGGTGATCGGATCCTGGCCCTGACCCGTGAGCGAGCTGTGAATCGTCACGATCTCTCCCTGCGGGCCGCCGCCAGGGTCCCCACCCGAGTTCCCGGGCCCCTCGCCTTCGGACGGCGACTGAGCCTGCGTTCCGCAGCTCGCCATGATGAGGGACAGGACCGCTCCTGCCACAACGGTCGTCGAGAACTTCCGTGGCATCTCTCCTCCTCGCTCGGTCGGCCCCCCACGGCGCCGGTGGTTGTCGCACAACGCGCAACAGTCGCATTATCGTGGGGTCAGTCAACCACGGATGCCAAACCTCGGAGATTCTCACGTGACCCTCACCTTCGACGTTCGCTCAGCGGTCGGTCCTCCCATGGCTGCGACGATCGAGCTCGCGCCGAAGCGCGTCGTTCTCGGCGGCTACAGCGCTCGATCTTCGGAGGAGCGGAATCGGCACATCGACGAGCTCCGCCAGCTCGGCATCGAGCCGCCGACGGAGGTGCCCGCGTTCTGGCACGTATCCCCGTACCTGGTCACGACCGAGACGCGCATCGAGGTGCAGGGAGCTCACACGTCAGGAGAGATCGAGTACGCGCTCATCGCGCATGCGGGGCGCACGTACGTCACGGTGGCGTCCGACCAGACGGATCGGGAGCTGGAGCGCCATTCGATTCCACGGTCGAAGCAGGTCTGCCCGAAGGTCCTCGCCACGATGGTCGTGCCGCTCGACGAAGTACTCGACGAATGGGACGCCATCGCCATCTCGAGCGAAGTCTCGACGGACGGGAGGCGATGGGAGCCGTATCAGCGCAGTACGCTCGCCTCGATGATGGATCCGCCCGCGCTCATTCGGGCGGCCTGGGGCACCGATGCCCTTGCGGACGGGACCGTCCTCCTTTCCGGCACGGTTCCGCTGCTCGATGGCGTGACGAGGTTCGATGCCCATTTCCGTGGCGCGATGACGATTCCTCGTCGGGCGGAGGACCTGACCCTCGCCTACCGCGTGGACGTCCTGCCCGAGATCGTGACAAAGGAGGTAACCGCATGACAGGTGACACGACCGCCGGCAAGTCGGTGCTCGTCACCGGAGCCTCGCGGGGGATCGGCCTGGCGACCGCCCGACTCTTCGCAGCTCGCGGCCATCGCGTCGTGCTGGCTGCTCGATCGGTGGACGAGCTCGCGCGCGAGCGGGATGCAATTCGCGCCGACGGCGGTGCTGCCTGGTCCTGGAGCGGGGACCTCACCGAGCCGGCGGCCAGTCGGTCGATGGTGTCGCACGCCCGCGAGGTTGCCGGTCCCCTGGACGTGGCCGTGCTCGCGGCGGGGATGGGCCACTGGGCCGCGATCGGCGAAATGACGCCGAAGCAGTGGCGGGAGACCATGGCGGTCAACCTCGACGCCGTCTTCTTCACGACGCAGGCGGTGCTCGAGGAGATGCGTCCCCACGGCCGAGGACACCTCGTCTTCGTCTCCTCGGTCCTCGGACGCAGGGGTGTGCCGAATATGTCGGCGTATTGCGCGAGCAAGGCGGCGGTCGCGGCGTTCGCCGAATCGGTGGCCGCCGAGATCAAGCCGCACGGGCTGAAGGTCACCGTCCTCTACCCGGGGACGACAGCCACGGCCATGCGCGAGCACCAGCTCGTCCGGCCCAAGACCCCGGACATCAGCGACCCGGAGCTGCAGCTGGCACCCGAGGACGTCGCCGACGCGATCGTCTGGGCTACTGAGGTCTCCGATCGCACCTACCCGACCGGGGTAACGATTGAGCCACGCGGTATGGCTGGCGCCCCGGGGCCGGCGGCGCAACCCGAGCGGTGATGGCTGACCGGCACGGCGTCCGCATCAGGTGAGGGACCTCGTCATCGGCGTGGCCGTGACGGCCGTCGTCACGCTGCCGCTTGCCGTGCTCGGCGCGACCGCCCCCCTGCTGCGCGGCGACCTGGGCCTCGGAGAGGCCGCCTTCGGTGGCCTCGTCGGGCTCTTCTTCCTGTCCGGCGCCCTCGCCTCGATCCCGGCCGGACCCCTGTCTCGCGTCATTGGCCTCCGCTCCATGGTCGTCGCGTCGTGCGCCGTCACCCTCGCCTGCCTCCTCTTCGTGAGCGCGTTCGTGGGATCGTGGTGGCCGCTCGCGGTCTGCCTGCTCGTGGCCGGGGTCGCGAACTCCACCGGGCAGGTCGCGGTGAACCAGTGGCTGACCCAGCATCGCCCGGTGAACCGCCAGGGCCTCGCGTTCGGTGCCAAGCAGGCAGCCGTCCCGCTCGCAGTGCTCTCCGCCGGCCTGTTGCTGCCTCTCGTCGTCGTTCCGCACGGGTGGCGTGCGGGCTACCTCGCCGCTGCCCTGCTGTCGCTGGCCGGTCTTGCGACCGTGTGGTGGCTGACGGGTCGCGTCGCCAGGCCTCCGCGTGCCGAAGGTCACCGTCGCGCTCTGACCCTGAGCCGTCCCGTGGTGACGCTGAGCATGGTCGGCGTCCTCGGGTCCGCTGGAGGAACCTGCCTGTCGCCGTTCCTCGTCGACTACGTCACCTCCCGGCAGGTTTCGATCGAGACCGCCGGTCTGCTCCTGGTGCTCGGGGCAGGTACCGGGATCATCGCGCGCATCTTCGCCGGCCTCGCCGCGGACCGCCTGCACGTGGGCCCGCTGCAGATCATGCGAATGCTCCTCGGCGGCGGCGCGGTCGGCATCGCTCTCTTTGCGACGGGTGTCGCGGGGGGCATGTGGATTCCCGCGGTCGTGCTGGCCTTCGCCGGCGCATGGGGCTGGGCGGGGCTCCTTCCGCTGGCCCTCGCCCGGATCTCACCCGACGACTTCGCCGCCGGGGTCGGCATGATCGTGATGGCGCAGCTGGCGGGGGCCGTCATCGGTCCGACGTTGTTCGGCGTGCTGGTCGAGTCGAGCGGCTATCCCCTCGCCTGGTCGGTCCTGGTGGGTTTCGTTGGGACCGCAGCGCTGCTGACCGTCGTCGTGGATCGACAGCCGGCCCTCGCGAGCAGCTGATGGGTGGACCGAGCGACGACGTTCCCGGCAGCGACGGTCAAGCCGGCCGGCCGCCGAGCCGAGCCCGCAGTCCCTCCACCAGCGAGTAGGCCGCCGGCACCACGATCAGGGTGAGGAACGTTGAGCTCAGCAGCCCGCCGATTACCACCGTGCCGAGCTCGGCTGCGATGATCGACCCCTCGTTGAGCCCGGCTGCCAGTGGCACGAGCGCAAGGATCGTGGCCAGCGCTGTCATGAGGATCGGCCGCACGCGGGTGTGACCGCCCCGGCGAGTTGAAGGCGAGGACGAGCATCAGGTAGACGAGCGCCACCGCCACT
>JAGXHP010000070.1 GCA_024636135.1 Chloroflexota bacterium | reverse complement strand
GGCCGCCGCCGCGCGCAGCGATTCGGCCGCCATGTCGAAGTTCGCATCCACCTCGCCGAGGCGCGGGGCAACCTGGGCGAGCGCGATCCGGTACTCCATCGGCGCAGGGTAGCGCAGGCGGGCGGACTTCAGACCCGGGCCTGGCCCTCTTCATCCGGTACATCGGCCCCCTGGCCGCCGAACAGGCCGCCCGAGTCGGGCGCCGGCGCCGTGGTCGGACCGCTGGCTTCCTCGTCGCTCGTGGCCCGCGCAGATGAGACCTGTGCCGATGCGTCGATCATCCGATCGCGATCAGCGCCGGGAACGAGGCGCTCGGCGAAGTGGCACGCCACCTGGTGGTCGGGGAAGTCCTCGATCACGCGCAGCTCCGGCCGTTCCGTCTCGCAGCGCTCGGGGTTGTCGAGTTGGGTCCGCAGCCAGCAGCGGGTGTGGAACCGGCAGCCCGACGGCGGGTTGACCGGCGAGGGAACGTCGCCCATGAGGATGATCCGCTTGCGGGTGTCGCGCTCACGCGGCGAGGAGACCGGGACCGCCGACAGCAGGGCAATCGTGTACGGGTGCAGCGGCACGCGGTACATCTCCTTGGCGTCGGCCAGCTCCGCGATGCCGCCGAGGTACATCACCGCCACGCGGTCGCTGATGTGCTCCACCACGCCCATGTTGTGGGCCACGAACAGATACGTCAGTCCGAACTCCTGCTGCAGGCCGCGGAGCAGGTTGAGCACCTGCGCCTGGATGCTGACATCGAGCGCGCTGACGGGCTCGTCGCACACCACGAGGTCCGGCTCCAGCACCAGGGCGCGGGCGATGCCGATGCGCTGGCGCTGGCCGCCCGAGAATTCGTGCGGGTAGCGGCGAGCGTGGTAGGGCTGAAGCCCGACGAGCTCCATGATCCGCGCGACACGGTTCCGCTGCTCCTGGGCGCTGCCCATCCCATGGACCCGCAGTCCCTCGGCGATGCTGCTGCCGATCTGGGCTCTCGGGTCGAGCGACGCATACGGGTCCTGGAAGATGATCTGCATCCGGCGGCGGAACGGCCCCAGCTTGCGACCGGAGAGATTCGTGATGTCCGTGCCGTCGAACACGATCTTCCCGCCGGTCGGGTCGATCAGGCGCAGCAGCGTGCGGCCGACCGTGGTCTTGCCGCAGCCCGACTCCCCCACCAGGCCGAGGGTCTCCCCGCGGCGAATCGTGAAGCTGACGTCATCGACGGCCTTGACCTGCCCGATCGTCCGTTGCAGGACGCCGCCGATGAGCGGAAAGAACTGGCTGAGACTCTCGACCTCGACGAGCGGCGAGCCGCTTGCCTTGCCCGCGATCGTCACGTTCGCTCCTCGCCCGCTCCGGGGCCCTCGCCCGGCGGCGTCGGGCGCTGCTCGCCGTCGCGATCGTGGTAGATCCAGCAACGGACCGCGTGACCGTCGGCCACCGGGAGCAGCTCGGGATGGAACTCCTCGGCCTCGGTCACGTTGCGCTCGACCCGAGCGGTGCAGCGCGGCGAGAAGCGGCAGCCGGCCGGCAGCTCGATGAGGTTCGGAACGCTGCCGGGGATGGTGACGAGGCTCTCACGCTCCTCCCCGAGAACCGGAACCGAGCCGATCAGGCCGCGGGTGTACGGATGCTTCGGATCCTCGAACAGGTCGTTGACCGTCGTCTGCTCCACGATCTCGCCCGCGTACATGACGGCGACCCGGTCGCACATCTCGGCCACCACGCCGAGGTCATGGGTGATGAGGATCATCGCCGTGTTCGTCTCGCGCTGCAGGGTGCGCATGAGGTCGAGGATCTGGGCCTGGATCGTCACGTCGAGCGCGGTGGTCGGCTCATCGGCGATCAGGAGCTCGGGCTCGAGCGCCAGCGCCATGGCGATCATCACGCGCTGGGCCATGCCGCCCGACAGCTCGTGCGGGAACGCGTCGATGCGCCGATGCGGGTCGGGGATGCCCACCATCGCCAGGAGCTCCTCCGCTCGCGCCCGCGCGTCCTTGCGCTTCATGGCACGATGAATCTCGAGGACCTCACCGGTCTGCATCCCGACGTCGTACACCGGGTTCAGGCTGCTCGTCGGCTGCTGGAAGATCATGCTGATCCGGTCGCCGCGCAGGCCCCGCATCTCGCGCTCCGGCACCTTGAGCAGATCGGTGCCATCGAACATCACCTCGCCTGCCTCGATGCGGCCCGGCGGCACGATGAGCCGCAGGATCGACAGGCTCGTCACGCTCTTGCCGCAGCCCGACTCGCCGACGAGGCCCATGACCTCGCCGCGATCGACGTGGAAGTCGAGGCCGGTGACGGCGCGCACGATTCCATCCGTGGTGTGGAAGCTGGTCTGGAGGCCGCGGACATCGAGCAGGCGCTCTCCAGCGGTGCCGACCTTGCGGCGCGCGGCGTTGAGCTCGGCGATCGTCATCGGTTGAGCCTCGGATCCAGCGCGTCGCGCACCCCGTCGCCCAGCAGGTTGAACGCCAGGACGCTCAGGGCGAGCGCGCCGCCCGGGAAGATCATGAGGTGGGGCGCGGCGAAGACCTGGTTGCGGACGCCGCCGATCATGGCGCCCCACTCCGGCGTCGGCTCCTGCGCGCCGAGACCGAGGAACGAGAGCGCGGCCACCTCGAGGATCGCCGTCGCGATGCCGAGGGTGCCCTGCACGATGAGCGGTGTCAGTGCGTTGGGCAGCACGCGTCGCAGCAGGATGCCGCCGTCCGAGGCCCCGAGCGCCCGCGAGGCGGTGACGAAGTCACGTTCTCGGATCGAGAGCACCGACGCACGCATGACGCGCGCGTAGACCGGCACCGCCACGAAGCCGATGGCGAGCATCGCGTTGAAGAGCGGATCGCCAAGGAACGGCAGGTCCAGGGTGGAGAAGGCCGTGGTGAGGAAGATGGCCAGGATGAGCGCGGGAAAGGCGAGCAGCACGTCCATGATGCGCATCAGCACGTTGTCGATCCATCCGCGGAAGAAGCCGGCAACCGAACCGATGAGGGTCCCGATGATGATCGCCAAGCCCACCGTGATCATTCCGACCTGGAGCGACAGCCGGGCGCCGTGCAGCACGCGGGCGAACACGTCGCGGTTGTTCTGGTCGAGGCCCATGATGAACTGCGGCTGGCTCTCCGGGCAGCCGAGGACATGGATGCAAGGCCCGGAGAGGCGCCTGGCTCCCTCGACGTTGAACAGCTGGTCCGTCGGGCCGTAGGGCGTGAGCACGTCGGCCAGCAGGGCGGCCAGCAGGATAATCCCGAGAAGGATGAGCCCGATGACCGCGGAGCGCTGGCGCAGGATCTGGCTCAGCGTGTCGCGCCACAGGCTGGTGGCCTTCGGCTGCGTTCGGGACGCGGTGCCGGCCGTCGCGGTCATCGGAGCCGGATCCGCGGGTCGAGGTAGGCGTAGCTGACGTCGACGATGAGATTGATCACGATGTACAGCACCGCGGTCACCAACGTGAACGCCTGGATCACGATGTAATCGCGACCGGTGATGGCCTCGAACAGGGTACGTCCCATGCCCGGCAGCAGGAAGATCGTCTCGGTCAGGACGGCACCCGACAGGAGCGCGCCGAGCGACAGGCCGATGACGGTCACGACCGGCAGCACCGCGTTGCGGAACGCGTGACGACCATTCACGATCCGTTCGGACGCGCCCTTGGCCCGGGCCGTCCGCACGTAGTCGAGGCCGAGCACGTCGAGCATGCTCGATCGCGTCATGCGGGCGATGATCGCGGTGGGAATCGTGCCGAGGGCGACCATCGGCAGCACCATGTGCTTCAACCCGTCGAAGAACGGCTCCCATTGGCCGCTGATCAGCGACGACGTGATCCGCATGTTCGACACGAAGTCGAGGATCGCGCGCGGGAAGCCATCGAGATCCGGGATGCCCCACGCCACGGCCAGGGGCAGATGCTGCACGCCGGCCGAGAGCAGGCCCGACGGTGGCAGCGCGATCGGTGTACCGCGCAGCGTCACGGCGAAGAGATACGCCAGGAGCAGGCCGAGCACGAAGACCGGGATCGAGACGCCGAGGTTCGCAAAGAACATCGTGGCGACGTCGAGGGCCGAGTTGCGACGCCGTGCGGCGAGCCGGCCCAGGGTGACACCGACGATTGAGGCGAACGTCAGCGCGAACAGCGTCAGCTCGAGGGTGACGGGCATGCGCTCGACGAGGATCACGGCCACGGGCCGCCCCTGCCGGATCGAGTTCCCGAGATCCCCGGTCGCCAGCTGGCCGATATAGGCCAGGAACTGGAGCGGCAACGGCTGGTCGAGACCGTAGCGCTGGTTGAAGACGGCGCATGCGGCCTCGCTCGCGCGCTCCTGGAGTGCCGCGAGGCACGGGTCTCCCGGCAGCAATCGCGCCAGCGCGAACACGAGGAAGATGATTCCGAAGAGCACCGGCACGGCCAGCAGGAGCCGGCGGAGGACGAACTGGAGCATCTAGCGCCACATCCTAGCGGTCCGGGATAGCGAAGGGGCGCCGCCCGCGGGCGGCGCCCCTCCTCAACGGTTTCCCGTCAGCGGGCCTATTCGGCCGGCGGCGGGTTCAGGAAGCCACCCCACAGGGCGGAGAAGTACGTGAAGCTGCCGTCACGACCGACGTGCAGCGGATGATCGGCATCCCACTGGACGGCGTAGCTCAGCACCACGTCGTTTGCGTCGAGAGTCGACCCATCGTGGAACGAGACGCCCTCGCGGAGGGTGCAGGTCCACACGGTCAGGTCGTCGTTCGGCGCGCACTCCTCGGCCAGGGCCGGGATGGTGTCGGTACCGCCGACCTCGTAGGCGTACAGGGACTCCTTGATCTGCTCGCAGACACGGAGTGCCTCGCCGTCGGACTCATCGGCGCAGTACAGGCCACCCGGCTCACCGTTCTGCATCCAGACGAGCTGGTCGTCGGATCCGGGGCTAATGACGGCCATCGCCTCATTGCTGAGCGGTGAGGAATGGGCCCCATCATTGTCGGCCTGGAAGGCCACCCCCGAGCCGCCATGGGCGATCGGGATCATCGGCACGTGCGTCTTGATGGCGTCGTTCGCCGTCTCGTACGCGGCCTGCCGATCGGCATCCTCGACACTCGAGGCGCCTGAGGCGAGCGCCGTGGTGATGTCCTCGAACTTGTCGCCGAACTGGTCGGACGCCCCGCCACCGAAGTGGAAGTCGAGGAAGTTCGTGGCATCCGGATAGTCGGCACCCCAGCCCAGGAGGTGAATCCCGCTCAGGAGTCCGGCATCCGAGTTGTCGAGGAACGTGGTCGACTCCTGGATATCGATCGATGCGGTGATCCCCAGGTCAGCAAGCTGTGCCTGGAGGTCGGCCGCAACCTGCTGCGGTGCCGGCAGATAGCCACGCACCACGTCGCGCAGGTGGATCGTCGTCTCGAAGCCGTCCGGGTACCCGGCAGCGGCCAGCGCGTCGATGGCCGCCTGCTGATCGAACTCGTACCACTCCTCACCCTCGCATCCGAACGGGATGGCGCAAGGCGTGAAGTGGGTGGCAACCTCTGACCCTGGCGGGTAGAAGCTGTTCACGATTCGCTCGCGATCGATGCCCATGGCAATCGCCTGGCGCACCGCCTCATCGGCGAGCGGGTTGGTCTCATTGTCGAAGCCGTCGACCTTCGGGTTGTTGTTGAAGCCGAAGTACAGGGTGTTCAGCCCCTCGCGCGGATAAAGCGCGAGGTTGGAGTCGCCCTCGATCGTCTCGAAATCGTCGGCTCCCGGGTTGTCGATGCCGTCGACCGTTCCGGCCTGGAGCTCAACCAGCCGCTGCGCGGCCTCGGCACTCCATCGGAAGATCACGCTCGGGCTGATCGGCGCGTCACCCCAGTAGCCATCGAAGGCACTGAGCGTGATGTCGGAACCACGGTTCCAGGCGTTGAGCTGGTACGGGCCCGTGCCGTTCGGCTGATCCACGATCGAACCGTCGGCCGCATGCGCCTCGAGGTAGGCCGTGTCATCGATCGCGAACGAGCTGAAGGCGATCTTCGACAGGAAGGCCACGTCGGGTGCGCACAGGTTGAAGACCACGGTCTGTGCGTCTTCGGCCACGATCGAGCCGATGTTGCTGGGGTTGTTCTCGGCACCGCATGCCGAGGAACCATCCTCGGGATAGGTCAGGCCCTCGAAGGCCGTGTCGCCGCTCGGCGCGGGAGCCTCCGATTCGCCTGATGTCGGCTCGGGGCTCGCGCTCTCACCCGGCTGCTGCCCACAGGCAGCCAGCACGAGCGCGAGGGTCGCGAGGACCGGAACCAATCTCCACGTTCGCATCCACTCTCCTCCAGTGTTGGTGATCAAATCGCGCGGTGATGCTCAACCACGCCGGGATGACGTCACCGCTCGGTCATCCACGGTCCTGCTCTGTCGTCAGATACTGATCGTCAGGGGCTCGCTAGTCTTGCACACTCCCTCATCGGTTAGAAGGGCGTGCCCGCGGGCGCATCGAGCGCCCCAGGGGCGGCGCCGGATGTCGCGCCGTGCCGCGGGTCATCGACCGGGTCTGCCGGCGTCTGGCGGCTGACGTGGCCCAGGCTGACCGAAGATTCGATGGCGGACTCCTCCGCCACCTGTTCCGTCGCTTCGGCGGCGGGCACCGCCGTCGCCTGCGCGGCACTGACCAGGAACGCGGCTTCCGGATCGGACGGCGTCGAGACCCCGACATAGGCCACCGGGATGTGGTCGTCGAAGCCGGTGCGGGGGCGCGGCACGAGTGCCTGTCGTTCGTACAGCTCGCCGGCGGCGCTCGGCGCGATCTCGGTCTCCGCCGAGCCCGCCTCCGGATGCGTGATCGCGACATGAGTCGAGGTGGCGATGATCCCGGCGAGCGCCATGGCCGTCACCGCGGTGGCCGTGCGCAGCCGCGCGGCGAACCCGGCGGCGTGCCGATGCACGAACGACCAGATCCCGTGATCGGGAGCCACGGCCCGCTCAAGGATGCTCTCCCATGCGCGTGGCGATGGACCTTCTTCCATGGCGGTGCGCTCAGCCAGCGCCACGCGCAGCTGCTGGACCAGGGCGCGATCGAATCCAACCTCGTCGCGACAGTTGCCACACTGCGACAGGTGGTCGAGATGAGGAGCAGAGCTCGGACCGAACTCGCCGAAGCGAGCCAGCCACAGCAGCTCGCGGCAGATGCGACGGCACCTCATCGCGGCACCCGGACCGTCGCGGCCGTGCCGACCGGCAGCCGCCGCTCGACGGGCAGTCGCACGCGCAGGGCCTTCAGCGCGTAGTGCAGTCGTGACTTCATGGTGCCGACGTTGCAGTCGGCGATCTCGGCCGCTTCGGCCAGCGAGTAGCCGTGGAGGTAGTAGAGGATCACCGCGGTCTGCTGCTTCGGAGGCAGAGCGTCGATCCCGCGCTGGAGCACCTCGAGGACCTCACGGGTCTCCACCACCTGGTCGGGTCGAGCCGACAGGTCGACGACGAGGTTGGTGATGAGGCTGGTGAGCGGTTCAGCCAGCGTCTTGCGACGGCTCACCCGGCTGTAGCACAGGTTGATCGTCACGCGCTGGAGCCACGGCAGCGGCGAACGGGCCGGGTCGAGACGCTCGCGAACGCGGTAGGCCTTCACGAAGCAGTCCTGGAGGACCTCCTCCGCGAGGAACGGATCCCGCGTGATGGCCAGGGCCGTCGCGTAGACCGGGCGCTTGAACGTTGTGAAGAACTCCTCGAACGCGTCGAGGTCCCCACTCTGCATGCGCACGACGAGGTTGTCCGGGTCTCTCGAATCCACTGGCACCTGTGCCGCTCGATGGGCGTGGCGGTTTGTCATAGTACGCCGCGACGTCCAGTTTGGTTCAGACCGCGCCGATCAGGAGATCCGCTTGCCACCAGCCCGCCGCTTCCCCGAAGGCTTCATCTGGGGCGCCGCGACGGCCTCGTATCAGATCGAGGGCGCGGTCGAGGAGGATGGTCGAGGGCCATCGATCTGGGACGTCTTCAGCCACACACCCGGGCTGGTCCGCGACGGAGATACCGGTGACGTGGCCTGCGACCACTATCACCGCTGGGCCGCCGACCTCGACCTCGTGGCGGAGCTCGGCCTCGGGGCGTATCGGTTCTCGATCGCCTGGCCCCGGGTCATCCCGGATGGTGACGGCGCGATCAACGATCGCGGCCTCGACTTCTACGACCGCCTCGTTGATGGGCTGCTGGAACGCGGCATCCGCCCCGTCCCAACCCTGTACCACTGGGACCTGCCGCAGGCGCTCGAGGACCGTGGTGGCTGGCCCGAGCGGTCGACCGCGGACGCCTTCGGCCGCTACGTGCAGGCCGTCGTCGATCGGCTCGGCGATCGCGTGCCGCAGTGGATCACCCTCAACGAACCCTGGGTCTCCGCGTTCATCGGCTATGGCAACGGTCGCCATGCGCCAGGCAGGCGAGATCTGCATGATGCACTCCTCGCGAGCCACCATCTCCTCCTTGCCCATGCCCATGCCATGCCGATCCTGCGCACGACCCGATCCGAGGTCGGCGTGACGCTCAACGTCAGCCACGTCGTCCCCGCAACCGGCGGCCCCGCGGACCGATACGCCGCCGGTGTCGCCGATCAGCAGGTCAACGGCTGGTTCGCCGACCCGATCCTGCGGGGCCGCTACCCGGACCGGATGGCCACCTGGTACGGCTCGCTCCTCGACGGCATCGTCCGCGACGGCGACCTCGAGGCGATCTCCGCCCCGATCGACTTCGTTGGCCTCAACTACTACGTCCGCACGCACGTGCGGGCGGTGCCGGGCGAGGCCTCGACGTCCGATCCCATGGACGCACTCCCGTACCGCGCCGAGGTGCCCGATGGCGTCCCGACCACGGCGATGGGGTGGCCGGTGGAGCCGGACGGCCTGAGCGACTTCCTCGTCGGCTTCTCGGCCGCGCACCCTTCCACGCCGATCCTGATCACCGAGAACGGCTCGGCATGGGAGGACCGGGTTGCGGCGGACGGAAGCGTCGCCGATCCGGATCGGATCGCATATCTCGAGTCTCACCTCGCCGCGGTTCACGAGTCGATGGCCACCGGCGTCGACGTGCGGGGCTACTTCGCCTGGTCGCTGCTCGACAACTTCGAGTGGGCAGAGGGCTATGGCAAACGCTTCGGGATCGTCCACGTCGACTACCGGACTCAGCGCCGCACCCTGAAGGCGAGCGGCCGCCGCTACGCGGAGATCGCGAGGCAGAACGGGCTCTAGGTCGTCGGGGTCCGCGAGCTCGACCGACCAACGGCTTCCACCGCCGCCTCACCGGCATCGGCGGCTCGGTCGCCATCGCCGAACGCGTGACGCAGGTCGGGCCGGCGAGCCGCGCCCGCTTCGTCGAGACGCCCGACCGGAGTGGTCGTCGGTGCGCGCTTCATCGCATCGGGATCGTCCGCCGCCCGCACGGCGATCTCCTGCATGACCCCGACGAAGTGGTCGAGCGTCTCGAGCGTTTCCGTCTCCGTCGGCTCAACCATGAGCGCCTCCTCGACGATGAGGGGGAAGTAGATCGTGGGCGGATGGATGCCGTAATCCAGGATGGCCTTCGCGATGTCGAGCGTTGTCACGCCGTTGTGGCGCTTCTGACGCCGCCCGCTGAACACGACCTCGTGCTTGCTGAGCCGATCGTAGGGAAGGTCGTACGCGTCATGCAGCTTGACCCGCAGGTAGTTGGCGGCCATGACCGCGTCCTCGCTGATGCCACGCAGACCCGCATCCCCGTTGCTGCGAATGTAGGTGTAGGCGCGAACGAACATCCCGAAGTTGCCGTAGAGGGATCGGACCTTGCCGATGCTCCGCGGTAGCTCCCACTCGAGAGCGAAGCGCGCTCCTGGCGTGGATCGACCCTGCCACGCATTGGCGCGCACCTCGTCGGGATCACCCTCGGCCAGGATCGGCATCGGCTTGGGCAGGAACGGCTCGAGCCGGGCGCTCACGCCGACCGGGCCTGCGCCGGGGCCCCCGCCGCCATGCGGCGTGCTGAACGTCTTGTGCAGGTTGAAGTGCATGACGTC
>JAGXHP010000069.1 GCA_024636135.1 Chloroflexota bacterium | reverse complement strand
CGGCTCGGAGACCTGCGAGCCGATGAGTACGCGGCGCACGTGGGCGTGAACCCCGAGAGCGGACGCATTCGGGTCCTGGTGGCGACCGACATCGGCCTCTTGGACTTCACATACGGGCCGGCCGGCTCTGATCCAAGTGGCGCGTGGATTCTTCGCGGACAGGCCCTGCGCTGGGGATCGGTCCGCGGGCTCCGGCTTCAGTCCGATGCGCAGATCGACGAGGTCTCCGGACGCGACCAGGCCATCTGGCGGCTCGTCGCCGAGGAGCCCCGCATCGAGCTCAGCGTTTCGAGCGATGCCGAGGATCAGCCGATCGACGGCCTGCTCGACTTCGCGAGGGCGTGCTTCAAGTACGGCGGCTGAGGACCCTCAGCCCGCTCGGCACGCGGTGAGGTAGAGCGTGCCGAAGGGAATCCGGAACGCGCCGGACGCATCGCGCGGCGTTGCCGCCAGCATCTCGTCGGTGAGTGCCCGATGCTGCTCCGGCGTGTAGTCCGCGGTCGCCGCTCCGCGTGACCCGATCTCGCGCCAAGCTCGGAACGCCTCCTCGTCCTCGAGGACGATGGCGGTCGTCGAATCTGCGACAACCGTCACCTCGGTCCAGCCGGCATCGGCGGCGAGATCAGCAAGCGACTCCGCGGTCGGGTAGCGATCGGACGTGTCGATGCCGTGGCGATCGTAGACGTCGGCATAGATCGCCGTCGGTGTGACGGCATCCGGGCCAGGCACTGACAAGCTCAGCCGGCCACTGGGTGCGGCGATGCGTCGCCACTCGCGGAGGACAGCGACCCGGTCGGTTCCAAAGAGCAGTGCATGAACCGCGATCACCGCGTCGAAGCTTGCGTCTGGATAGCCGAGCGCCGCAAAGTCCATCTCCGCGAAGTCGACGTCCGGAACCTCCCGCCGCGCGATGGCGAGCATGCCCGGCGCCGCGTCGATGCCATGCACCTCGCGATCGCCACCGCGTGCCAGCGCCGCTGCATGCCCGGTGCCGGTGCCGACGTCGATCACCCGCTCGCGCGCCCGCAGGTCGGCGCGACGAACCACCTCGGCCGCGATCGGGCGCAGGGACGGCACCATGGTCGCGGCATAGGCCGCCGCGTTCTCGCTGAAGCGTTCTGCGGGCGTGCGGGACAAGTCAGGCCCGGTGGCGCGCCACGAATCGCTCGATCCGGTCCATGGCCTCGACGATCTGCTCGTAGGCCGTGGCGTAGCAGACGCGGACGTGACCGGCCCCCGACGCGCCGAAGGCGGTGCCGGGGACCACGCCGACCCGCTCCTCCTCGAGCAGGCGCTCGGCAAACTTCGTCTCGTCCATCCCCGTCGCCTCGGACACCTGGGGGAAGCAGTAGAACGCGCCCATCGGCTCGAAGCAATGCAGCCCGATCTGGTTGAACCGATCCGTCATGTACCGTCGCCGGCGGTCATATTCGGCGCGCATCCCCTGCACGTGCGGCTCCCCGCTGCGGAGCGCCTCGATCCCGGCGTACTGCGCGGAGGTCGGCGCGCACATGATCCCGTATTGGTGGATCTTGGCGATCCCGTCCATGAGCTCGGCCGGCGCCGCCACGTAGCCGATGCGCCAGCCGGTCATCGCATAGCTCTTGCTGAAGCCGCCGAGCAGGATCGTGCGCTCCCGCATGCGAGGGAGCGAGCTGAAGGCGGTGTGCTCGTGATCGCCGTACACCAGGCGGTCGTAGATCTCGTCGGAATACACGAGCAGATCGTGTTCCTCGGCAACGGCGGCGATCGCCTCGAGCTCGGGCCGGTCGAGCGCGGCCCCGGTCGGATTGTTCGGGTACCCGAGGAAGATGCCCTTCGTGCGCGGCGTCACCGCGGCACGGATCATGTCGGCCGTGACCCGGAAGTCGGTGGCGTCGGTCGTGCTCACGGGCACGGCACGGCCACCAGCCAGCTCGATGCACGGCGCATAGGCCACGAAGCATGGCTCGTGGTAGATCACCTCGTCCCCGGCGTTCAAGGTGGCGCGCAGCGATGCGTCCACGCCCTCCGATGCCCCGACCGTGATCACGAGTTCGGACCGCGCGTCGTACGACACCCCGTAGCGGTCCCGCAGGTTCGCGGCGATGAGCTCCCGCAGCTCGATCATTCCGCCGTTCGCGGTGTAGTGCGTCTCACCTGCCTCGAGGCTCTCGATGGCGGCGCGCGTGATCGGCTCGGGAGTGGTGAAGTCGGGCTCGCCGATCGTCAGGCTGATGACGTCGTCCATCTCCGCCAGCATGTCGAAGAAGCGGCGAATGCCCGACGGCGGGATCGCGCGCACCGTGTCGTTGAGGAAATCGACGATGGGGCGACGGGTCGGCGGCTGGGTCGTCATCGGGCCAAGTCTAGCGGCCCGGGATTGGTGCAGCGAGCCGGTCACTCCTCGCTGACGTGATCCTCGACCCTGCGTCGCGGCGAGCCGTCGCTGCCGCCCGCCTGCTGTCCGTTTTCACCCGCACGCGGTGGGCGCACCACCGTCTCGAACAGGGGCGCGGAGGCCGAGCCGTCGATTCGGACCGCCGCCACGCGGACGAAGTGGAACCGGGGGCTCGTGGAGCGATTCAGCCAGCTGAGGGCGGCGGCGTGCGTGTCGCCCGGGTCCCCCGCGATCCAGACCACGGTTCCGCCGTCTTGAACGGCAGCGATGCGCAGGAGCACCCCCAACCCCTCGTCCGTCGACGGCCCGATCTCCGACACCACGCAGACCGGACCGCCGCCGGCGACCGATCCGAGCGCGATGTTGGCACCCGTGGATTCCAGGGTGACTGATGGCACGCCCAGCACGTCCGCGACCGAATCGCCGGTCGAGGCAATCCAGCTGGCCATGGCGGTCCCGTCAGTCCAGAGCTCGGAAGCACGGATCCGCGTCAGACGACCAACCACGGGCGGCGAAGACGGGCGCGGCGCGGCGCTTGGCCACGCGGGCTCCGCATCCTCCGCCGGCGTTGCGGCGGCCCGCTCGGAGTGCGCGAACGGCGAAGTGCCGGCCGGGCGCTGGCCGGGCACGGGAAGACGGCCGCGGATGATGTCGACGGGCAGCGGCTGCTCGTCGTTCGTTGCTTCGACGTGGGGTCCGGGTGTGGGGTCGGTCATGATCTCTGCACTCGTACGGGCTCGATGGATCGGCAGCTGCGAGCGCAAGTGTGGGTCGAACGGCGACCCTTGTGATTGGTACCTTCGTTCGCAGCTTCGCGGACCCGCGGTGCTACGTCGCCAGGCGGTATGCGCGCTCCCCTGCCTCAACCCGAATCGCGAGCCGGTTCTCCTGCCACGGCAAGGGACACGTCGCGTAGGGCGTGAACACGCATGGCGGGTTGTAGGCCCGGTTGAAGTCCACCACCACCCGGCCGTCGGCGTCAGGCGCCTCGGTGTACAGGAAGCGGCCGCCGCCGTAGCTGTCCGATCCATTCGTCGCGTCGCCGAACACAATGAACAGCTCGCCGCTCTCGCCACCGTCCAGCGCCTGGAGGCGGAACCGCGCTCCGCCGCGCTCGAAGACGACGTCGCCCGGGGAGGATTTCCGCTCGGTCGTCCCGATCACGTCGGGGACAGGCAGCGTTCGGTCGGCGACACGCTCGAAGCGCGCCTCGACACGCCAGTGCGGATCCACCGGCCAATGCTCGATGCCATCGAATGCCTGCCGCTGCGGCGCCTCGAGATCCCACGTCCGCAGCGCCAGCCGTTCGCCCCGCCTGATGATGCAGCTTCGCAGCGAGCCGAGCTCGAGGATCGTGGGCTCGTCGTGCCGGTCGTCCGCCAGCTGCAGTCCGTCCACGGGCGTGCCGGCACGCGTCCACTCGCCCTCTGCCGTGACGACTCCCGACGTGACGGTCAGGATGCCCGCCAGCGCCGGACCGTCGGGCAGCACGATGTCCGCATCGGCCCCGCTGCCGACGCGGTTCACACCGTCGCGCAGCCAGTCGAGGCCGGCAAGGCTGAGCCAGCCCAGATCGCGGCGCAGGGCGGCGTAGCGCTGCGTGCGCCACGCCTCGACAACGCGGCGATGCGCTTCGCCCTCGGTCATCGCGCCGGGAGGAAGATCAGCGTCGGCGCCGTTCCCGGGCCGATGCGCACGTACGTGGACGGGCTGCCCGTGACGGGGTTCGTGGTCGATGCGCGGCCGGCGCTGGTCGTCCCATCCAGCACCATGGCGATCGGACCCTCGCCGAAGCGAGCAAGGCACGCCGCGGCGTAGCCCTCGGTGCTCGGCTCGGCCAGGATGAGCGTGCTGCGGCCCAGGGTCATGCGGCGGCAGCGCGCACCGAGCAGGTCGTCCTGGGTCGCGTCGGTCCACGCGTCCCCGAGCGCGGGCGCCAGGTCCGCGGCGGCTCGATCGGCATCGACCGTGGCGAGCACGAGGCCGCGAGGCGCTTCGGTCCAGTCGTCGACGGCGCGCGGGAAGAGCCCGTGGCGCGCATCCGAGGCCTCGGGCACGTCGAGCATCTGGGTCGGAGCGTCGCGGATGCCCCACCACACGATCCGCGAGTCGTCGCCGGGCTCGGCGTACAGCCACTGCGGAAACGACTGCGCCCCGCCCTCGCGCAGGATTCGGTTCAGCGGCCCCTGCTCGGGCACCTGGATCCGGACGTGGCTGATCTCAGGCATGCGCCGTCGGTGCTCGCAGCTCGGCGAAGCCGGCCGCGCGCTCGTAGGCATCGGCGATGCGCAGGATCGTCGTCTCGTCGAATGCGCGCCCGATCACCTGCAACCCGACCGGCAGCCCGTCCGACAGGCCGCACGGGACGCTGATGCCGGGCAGGCCGGCGATGTTCACGGGAAGGGTGCAGGCGTCGTTGAGGTACATGGCCAGCGGGTCATCCACCTTGGCACCGAGCTTGAAGGCAACATTCGGCGACGTCGGCGCGAGGAGGGCGTCCACGCTCGACAGCACCTCGTCGAACTCGGCCTTGATGAGCGTCCGCACCTGCTGTGCCTTGACGTAGTACGCGTCGTAGTAGCCGGCCGACAGAGCATAGGTGCCGAGCATGATCCGGCGCTTGACCTCGGCCCCGAATCCGGCCCCCCGGGTGCGCGTGTAGTTCTCCCACAGCTCGTCGGCGGCGGCAGACACCCCGTAGCGCACGCCGTCGAAGCGGGCCAGGTTCGCCGATGCTTCGGCCGGCGCGATGATGTAGTACGTGGCCAGGCCGCGGTCGGTCGAGGGAAGGCTGACGTCCACGATCTCGGCGCCCAGGTCGCGCAGGACCTCGATGGCGGCCCGCACGGCGGCCTCCACGCCAGGCTCCATGCCCGCCACGAAGTACTCGCGCGGCACGCCGAGGCGCAGACCCTTCACGTCGCCGGTCAGCGCCGCCACGTAGTCAGGCACGGGGACGTCGACGCTCGTAGAGTCGAGCGGATCGTGGCCGGCGATCGCGCCGAGCACCAGGGCCGAGTCGCGCACCGAGCGCGTGAACGGGCCGCACTGGTCGAGGCTCGAGGCGAAGGCGATCATCCCCCATCGGCTCACTCGACCGTACGTGGGCTTCATTCCGACGGTGCCGGTGAGCGACGCTGGCTGGCGGATGCTGCCGCCGGTGTCGGTGCCGAGCGCGAAGTACGCCTGGCCCCCCGCGACCGCAGCAGACGAGCCGCCGGACGAGCCGCCGGGCACGGTGGTCTCGTCCCACGGGTTGCGGACCGGGCCGTAGGCGCTGTTCTCGTTCGAGGAGCCCATGGCGAACTCGTCGCAGTTGGTCTTGCCCAGCAGGATCGCGCCGGCTTCCTCCAGCCGTGCTTGCGCCGCCGATGGAAACGGCGACAGATAGCCCTCGAGGATGAACGAGCCCGCGGTCGTCGGCAGACCGCCGGGGAGCGGCGACCCGTCGAAGTCGAGCGCCCGCGTCACGAAGATGTCCTTGAGGGCATACGGGACCCCCAGCAGCGGGCGGTCGGCGCCCTCGCCGCGCGCCAGGGCCGCATCGGCCTCGTCGGCCGCGTGCTGCGCCGCCTCGGGATCGACGGCGAGAAAAGTGTTCAGGCGCTCTCCATCGCGCTCGATCCGGGCCAGGCAGGCGTCGGTCAGCTCCCGGGCGCTCACGCTGTGGTCGCGTAGCGCCTCTGACGCCTCCGAGATCGTGCCATCGGGGACGAGCTGAACGCTCACCGGCCCTCCTCGAGGACCGTCGGGACGCGCAGGTAGGGGTCGTCGCGCAGCGGCGCGTTGGCCAGCGTCACGGCGCGCGGCATGGGGGCCGTGGCCACGTCATCGCGCATGACGTTCTCAAGCTCGATCACGCTCGCCGTCGGCCCGACGCTGCTCGTGTCGACGTCGCGCAGCGTCTCCACCGCCTCGAGGATGTTCGAGAGCTGCGCCTGCATGCGGTCCACCTCGTCATCGTCCAGGTGAAGCCGCGCGAGGTGGGCGACGTGCTCGACGTCGGCTCGGTCGATGGATGCCATGCACCGATGGTAGCGCCATCTGGCAGGATGGCGCCGATGACGATCCAGCAGCATCCGATCCCCGGCGGGACGATCGAGTCCCTGACCCTGCCTGGCGGCACGGGCATGCCGCTCGTCGTGCTCGGGGGCGTCGAGACGGGGTTCAGACGACTGAGCGGAACCGAGCAGCTGCTGGGCCGTCGCTGGGCATCGCGTGCCGAACAACGCCCGGTCACCATCCTCGGGCGCCCGATCCCCGACGACCCCGCCGACGCGAACCGCATCATGCATCCGCGGGTGATCGCCGATGGGGTGGCGATCGCCCTTCGCGACCTCGGCATCGGCCCGGTGAGCATCGAGGCGGAATCGGGAGGCGGCCGGATCAGCCTGTGGCTGACCGTGGATCGTCCTGAGCTCGTTGATCGCCTGGTGCTGGCCGCCGTCTCGTCGGAAACGCCACCGAACTCGCCGATGGCTGCCCGCATGGGCCGCTGGATCGAGTTGGCCGAGGCCGGCGAGTGGGAAACGTTCTTCGGCATGATGGCGCAGCAGATGAAGGCGGCCAGCGAGGGCGAGTCGGGCGGGTTCGCGGCGGCGGCGAGCCTCCAGCCACGGCCGGCGACGCCGGAGCGCTTCGTCGGCGAGCTGCGTGCGACCCTCGATCCGAGCTCGTTCGTCACCGATCGGCTGGCCGAGATCGGGATCCCGGTCCTCGTTCTTGCCGGCGAGCTCGACCAGGTCGTGCCGCTCGCGGCAACGCGGCAGGTGGCGGATGCGATCCCCGGCTCGCGGTTCGTGACCGACCCGAGCTGCGGCCACACGGTGCGAAGCTCGTTCACCGACTACGACGCTGTCGTCGAGGCGTTCCTGGCCGAGGGCGATCGGTGACCTGGAGCGCCCCACCCGTCGGCGCGCGGGCAACGATGACCCGGACGTTCAACGACGCCGATGTCGAGGCGTTCGCCCAGCTCAGCGGCGACCGGAATCCCCTGCATTTCGATGCGTCCTTCGCCGAGCGAACGCGGGTCGGACGGCTGGTGGTACAGGGCGGCCTGACAACCGGGCTGTTCAACGCGCTGGTGGCGATGGAGCTTCCCGGACCCGGCAGCGTCTTCCTGCACCAGGAGTGGGACTACCCGGCGCCGGTCGCGATCGGCGACACCGTGACCGCCGAGGTGGAGGTGATCGAGGCGCGGGACGACAAGCCGATCACGCGCCTGCGATGCGTCGCTCGGCTCGGCGACGGGACGCAGGTGCTCCGCGGAGAGTGCCTCGTCTACACGATGCGACCCGACACGCCGTGACCGACTCCCCCGCCGATCGGGCCGACGACGGCCGCTGGCGTCAGCTCGCGATCCTGGCGGCGACCGTCCTGCTGGCCCTCGTCCCGTGGTTCAGCGCCGCGGCCGTGGCTCCCCTGATCGCCGCCGACTGGGGCATCGGCACGCTGGAGACGGTCCTGCTGACGGTGGCCGTCCAGCTCGGATTCGTCGTCGGTGCGCTCGTGATCGCCTTCACCGGAGCGGCCGACGTCATCCCGGCACGACGCCTCGTCGCCGGCGGTGCGCTCCTGGCGGCCGCCGCCAATGCGGCCTTCGCGCTCGTCGCGACCGATCTCGCCACGGCCCTCCCGCTGCGGGCGCTGAGCGGCGCAGGAATCGCCGCGGTGTACCCGGTGGCCATGAAGGTCCTGTCCGGTTGGTTCAGAACGCGGCGCGGGCTGGCGGTCGGCGTGCTCATCGGCGCCATCACCTTCGGCTCTGCTCTGCCGCACCTGATCCGCGCCCTGGGCGCCGTGGCCGACCATGACTGGCGAACCATCGTGCTCGCGGCGACGGTCCCCTGCCTGGCGGCAACGCTCCTTGCCTGGTACGGCGTGCGCGACGGGCCGATGGACGTCCCCGCCGCGCGGCTCAGCCTGCGCATGGCGCGCTCCGCGCTCGGTGAGCGCAGTGTCCAGCTTGCCAACCTCGGCTATCTCGGGCACATGTGGGAGCTCTACGCGATGTGGACGTGGGTCCCCGCGTTCGTCGCGGCCAGCCTGGCCCTGTCCGGCAACGTGCCGGCGGCCGCATCGAGCGCAATCGCGTTCCTGGTTGTCGGGTCCGGTGCGGTGGGTTGCGTCGCCGCGGGAGCGCTCGCGGATCGGCTCGGCCGCACGACCCTCACGATCGCCGCGATGGCCCTCTCCGGCTCGAGCGCGATCGTCGCCGGACTCCTGTTCGGCGCGCCCACGGCCATCGTCGTCGTCGTCCTCGTCGTGTGGGGCATCACGGTCGTGGCCGATTCGGCCCAGTTCTCGACTGCGGTGAGCGAGCTCTCCCCACCCGGCACGGCGGGATCCGCCCTTGCGCTCCAGACGGCCGCGGGGTTCCTGCTCACCGGTATCACGATGGTCGGCATCGGCCTCCTCGATCCGACCGATCAGCAATCGTGGACGC
Organism: Chloroflexota bacterium; assembly: GCA_024636135.1. Classification (GTDB taxonomy): domain Bacteria; phylum Chloroflexota; class Limnocylindria; order QHBO01; family QHBO01; genus JACDBZ01. The sequence goes on along the minus strand of JAGXHP010000069.1, from coordinate 1,278 downwards.
TGGCCTTCGCCATCCTGGCGGCGGGGCCGGCGGTCGGCATCGTTGCCATGCTGCGGCTGCGCCGGCGACCCGATGCGGTCCGCATGGCGGGCGGTCGTCGCTAGGCCGGACTGATGTGGCGCGCCAGGTCGCGCCCGTAGGCGTGCTGGGTCCCGTCCGGGCACATGCCGGCTTTGGTCATGACGCGCTGCGAGGCGGCGTTGTCCGGGTAGGCGAGGGCCACGATCCGTTCGATGCCCAGCTGCTCATGTCCCACCCGGAGCACGGCGCGCAGCGCCTCGGTGGCATATCCACGCCCCCAGCGGTCGCGGCGCAGCAGGTACGCCGCCTCGACGTCCGGGCCGTGGCCCTCGACCCAGGCAAGACCGGCGATGCCGACCAGCGGCTCGCCGTCGATCTCGTCGAGCGCCCACAGGCTGAAGCCGTGCAGATCGTCGTGTTGCAGCAGGTGGCGCAGGACGCTCCGCGTGGCCTCGGGATCCGGCACAGGTCGGCCGGACGCGCCGACGAACCGCATCGTCTCCGCGTCGCCGTAGATGGCGTGTAGGCGCTCGAGGTCCCCGTCGTCGTCGCGCAGCGCTCGCACAACCAGGCGCTCGAGGCGAATCGGCAGCTCGACGCGGCGGGGGTGAAGTCGGCGCTCGAGGGTCAGGTCGCAGTCCGGCGTGGCTCCCCCACCCACGATGACGAATCCGTTTCGATCGTAGAAGCGCCGCCCGCGTTCGTTGCGCGAATGGACGTCAAGCACGTAGGCATCCACGCTATCCGCGATCCGTTGGTGCAGCTCGGAGAGCAGCGCGCGCCCGGCGCCGGTCCCGTAGTGCGCCGGATCGGCGTAGATCCGCGTCAGCTCCGGTCCACGCGACCCGTGGCCGAACTGTGCGTAGGCGACCACCTGCCCATCGCGTTCCGCGACAAGGAATTGACGGTCGGCGTCGGCCAGCGCGGCCTGTGCGGCGTGGGCGAGCGCCTCCGGGCCGTAAGCTCGCGCCATGAACTCCTCGATGAACGCGGGCTCGAAGATCGACGCATAGGTATCGGTCAAGCTGGCCCGCGCGACCTCGGCGATGCGCGCCGCATCGGCGGGAAGTGCGTCCCGGACCACGACGGGCGTCACGCGTCGGACACCTCGACATGGAGCGGAACACCGCGATGGACGGCGTCAGAGACCGGGCAGTGGTCGACCGCCCACACCGCGAGCTCCTCCAGGTGCTCGAGCCCGATTCCATGCGCGGTCATGCGGAGCGAGACGCGAACCGAGAGTGGTCCGGCTGGCGT
>JAGXHP010000010.1 GCA_024636135.1 Chloroflexota bacterium | reverse complement strand
TTCGGCACGTTCTTCTGCATGAAGGCCTCCTGGCCCCGGTGAACGCGGATGACCGACAGCGGGCGCTCCTCGAGCACGGGAAGGATCCGATCCCGGACAGCATCGAGGTACTCCACCAGGTCCCGCTTGGTCGCGCCGGCACCCTCGAAGAGGGGCTGATCCAGGTTCGTCAGCGGAACGCCATCGCGTTCCTCGGCTTCACTCGTGGCGTTCATCGCGAGCCAGACGCTATCACGCGCCGATGCACGAGCCCGGAGGACTAGGCTATTCGTCTGCGGCCGAGGAGCCGCGGGCTTGCTGAGAGGAGAACCCCGTGTCTCGAGAGATCCACTGCCCCATGGGCGACGGCGACCTCCAGGCCGATGACGACGCGCAGCTGCTCGAGAAGGTGCGGGCGCATGCCGCCGAGGCTCATCCCGAGCTGACCGCGGAGCAGGTCCAGGAGGTCATGGCCAACGGGGCTCACGACAGCCACTGAGGGCCCGTGGTCGAGCTCCAAGGTCCGTGAGGTGGGCCCGGACCGAGCCGAGCGCGGACCGGTCTCAAGGTGCTCTCCACCGCACTCACCGGATATATCACTAACGACATAATCTCTGATGCGTGCCAACCTCGGCGGCTCGACGCCCGGCCCGGCTGCCTTTCGGAGAGCGCTGGCCAACCGTCGACTGACCTCCGGTGTCTGCGCAGGACGAAGGTCACGAAGCCCGCGCCCTGGCGGAGCTCCGGCCGGGCCGCGCCGTTGTCTCGCCCGCAGGATCGAACATGTGGTCGACGAGGTAGCCGGCGTCGCGACCGACTCCGCCAAGGAGTGCACTCGCGCCGGCATACATGAACGGCAGGCCGATGAAGGACAGCCCCGGGACGCCAGTGACGATCCCGCGCCGCTGCATCGGCCAGCCATCAGGGCCGGTCACCGGGAAGTGGATCCACTCATGGTCCGGAAGAAAGCCCGTGGCCCACACCACGTTCGCGACTTCCATCATGCGGCCGTCATCGAGCAGGGGCATCCCGTCACGGACTCCCGCCACTCGGGCGTGGATGCGCTCCACGCCGGCGTCGACGAGATCCTGCGGCCGAACGCGGTCGAGCGGCAGGCCGTGGTCGCGGATGCCCGGCTGGGCCTTGCGGCCGATCGGCGTGTCCGTCGTCGCGATGTGATTCACGAAGAACCAGAAGAAGGTGTCGAAGACCCTGGCCAGCCGATCCTCCGGCCGGAACGGCATCTTGCCGACGTTGCGTCCGCAGAGGGTGGTTCGGTGATCCTTCGCCGATATGAGCGCGATCTCCGCGCCCGAGTTGCTGGCGCCGACGACGAGCACGGGCCCGTCGCGCAGCTGCGAGGCGGTCCGGAAGTCACGTGAGTGAAGCTGGAGGATGGCCGGGTCGAGGTCGCTCGCAATGTCCGGGATCCGGGGACGGTCGTATGCGCCGGTGGCCACGACGACCTGGTTTGCGAGGTAGTCGTTCTCGCCGGCCGCGGCCCGAAAGCGGTACCCGTCCGTGCCGGGCCACACGTCATCGATCCGGATACCGGTGCGCACGGGCAGCGCCCACCGCGCCGCATACGCGTCGAGATAGTCGGCCACCTCGTCCTTGGTTGGGAACGCGTGTGGATCACCGGGGAATGGCATCCCGGGTAGATTGCTCAGACGCCCCGGGGTGAAGAGGCGGAGCCCTTCCCATCGAGTTCGCCACGCGTCGCCTACCCGCGCGTGCGCGTCGAGGATGACGAAGTTCCGGCCCTGCTTCGCCAGATGGTGACCGACCGCCAACCCCGCCTGTCCCCCGCCGATGACCACGGTGTCGTACCGCTCCGTCTGCACCATCTCCCTGATCTCCGCTTCGAGCTGATGCCGACGAAGATGTGGCACCCGGAGCCGATGGCGCATCGGGCGAACGATCCATTCGACGAAGCAAGCGGGATGGGTCGTTCTATGCAGACGGCCCGATGAGGCCGTGCTCGTAGGCGTAGCCCGTCGCTGCGGCGCGCGACGAGACGCCGAGCTTGTCGAAGATGTTGCTCAGGTGCCGCGCGACCGTCTTTTCGCTGATCACCAGGTCGGCTGCGACTGCCCGGTTCGTCTTTCCGGCCGCCACCAGTCGGAGCACTTCGACCTCCCGCGCCGTCAAGCCCCCGGTAAGGGCCGGCTTCCCCCTTTCGAGCAAGTTCACCGCCGCGACGTCGGGAGCGGCGCCGAGGCGTTCGAAGACATCACGCGCGGCGTCGAACTCCATGGCTGCCGCATCGTCGTCACCCAGCCTGCGACATGCGACCCCGATGAGGACCCGTGCCCGCGCGGCCTCGTACGGGGCATCGAGCTCATGCCAGGCGGTCCACGAGGCACGCAGGGCCATCAATGCGGCCCGCGGATCGTCCTCGACCAGGAGCACGGAGCCCTCGGCCCGCTTCGCCATCGCGCCCAGCTGGCGCGAACCGATCTCGTCAGCGACCAATGCCATCTCGTCCGCGGCCAGGCGTGCCGCGTCAACCGATCCGACGGCGAGCATGATCTCCACCAGCGGCCCCAGCAACCGGGCCCGGGCGAAGACGTTCGTAGTCTCATCGGTAGCGCGACGGACGGCCGCCGCGGCGGCCTTGGGGCGGCCCTGTGCCAACCACAGCAGCGCGATGCCTGGCTCGGGGGCTCGGCCCAGGCTGCTCGCGCGCCGATACGCGGTTTCGGCCTCGGCGAGCTCTCCTCGCAGCCGATGGAGCTCGGCCGTCTGGTACACGGCCTCCCCGAGGGCCGGATCGGGCTCGGGCTCGGCAAGCCGCTGGCTGGCCTCCATCGCCTCGGCGGCAGCCTCCTGCCAGGCGCCGTGGAACTGCTTGAGCTCGGCGCGGCTCAGCAGGCACTGTCCGCGGAAGGAGACAAGCTGCGGTTGAGCCTCGCACCATCGGTCGAGCGCCTCGGTCCACTCCTGCGCCCTTCGCAGGTCGAAGACCTGCTGGCACGAGGAAATAACCGAGCAGTAGGCGATGCCGACCACCACCGGCGACACCTCGTCCGAGGTGGCCGAGACCATGACCTCGTCCATGAGCGCGAGGCCCGCCTCGGTCCGACGCAGCCCGATCAGCGCCTCGCCCTGGCCCAGCCGCGCCAGGGTAAGCAGGTCGGGGTCCGAGAACGTCGTGGCGATCCGTTCGGCCATGGCGTAGCTCTCCAGGGCCGCGGCCGGGTCACCCAGCGCGAGGCTCCTCGCCGCCCCGGCGATGATCAGATATCCCGACTCGACCCGCTCGCCGTCCTCCTGGCCGACGAGGCGTTCGGCGCGCGCGAGCCACCCCGCGGCCGGCGCCATCTCGCCGCGACCCAGGTGGTCGATGGCGACCCAGAATGCGGCGCGAGCAGCCCGTCCCACGTCCCCGATGCGCACCGACTCCTGGTAGGCGCGCCGGGTTGCCGCGGCGCTGTCCTCGAACCGCCCAAGCAACTGCGCGGCGAGGGCAAGGCGCTCCAGGTCTTCCGGGCCGAGAGGCTCATCCCGGTCCGACGCAGACAGGAGCGCATCCGCATCGGCCCATGCCCGGCGGCTGAACGCCTCGCGTCCTCGCCGGAGCGTGGTCCGGTGCTGGCTCGCTCGTGATGTCATGGCGCCGTAAGTTTCTGCGATGGATCGTGCCCTGCCAAGGTGCTCGTCGCCGGAGCCAAGGTTGAAGCACGACGGGTGGAGTGAAATGAACCCGGGGCCGCGCCTCGCCGGTCTCGTCGCCTGAGGAGCGATCAGGAAACACGAGCGCTGGCCCCGCGCCCCCGTTGGGGGGCGGGACAGGCCGGCAGCGTGCCCCGAGCCGATCTATCAGTTGACAATACATCAGATCATGATATAACTGCGGCCATGGAGAGCACGCAGGTCCCCGACGACCTCCCGTCGATCTCGCGCACGGCGTTTCATGTCCTCGTGGCCATCGGGCCAGAGGAGCGGCACGGCTACGGGATCATGCAGGAGGTCGGGCGGATCACGAATGGTGCGACGCGGCTCGGGCCGGGCGGCGTGTACACCACGATCCGGCGCCTGCTCGACGACGGCCTCATCGAGGAGTCCGACGAGCGACCCGATGAGGAGCTCGACGACCAGCGCCGCCGCTACTACCGCCTGACCGGCCTCGGCCGCAGCGTCGTGGCGGCCGAGGTCACCCGGCTTGATCGGCTCGTCGGTGCTGCCCGTCCATGGGCGCACGAGTCGGTCGGATGACCGCCCGCCGCGGGGGCGCAGAGCGCGTCTACCGGGGCATCCTGTGCCTCTACCCGGCGGAGTTCCGGCGTCGCTTCGGGGAGGACATGGTCCAGCTCTTCCACGACAGACTCCGCGACGCGCGTTCCGGCCGCGCGCTCGGGGGAACGGCCCCCGCCTGGATTGCGCTGCTCGTCGACGCGGTCGTGACGGCGTCGCGCGAGCACCTTCGGAGGTATCGCACCGTGGCCCACTCCCTCTCGTCCGCACCATCGACAGCTTCGCGCGTGCTCGGCGTCGCCGGCATCGTCGCCGGCCTCGCCATCCTCGCCGCCTTCGTCATCGACCTGCCGTCCGGCCTCTTCCGCGACCGGCTGATCGTCTTCGGCATCGGCGTGATCGCGATCGGGATCGGCGTGCATCGGCGGCAGGCATCTCGGGCGTCCACGGCGTCACTGGCCGCCACCGCGGTGCTTGGCGTCGCGGTCGCGTTCTTCCTGCTGACAGTCGTGCTCGAGGCTCCCGCCATCGCCGTGTTCTGGTCCGGCATGGCACTCTGGTTGGGGAGTGCGGCCTTCGGCGCCGTGGCGGCCATGATCGGCGTGGTCAGCCGCATCGGTGGGTGGGCGGTCGCGGTTGGGTCACTTCTGACGCTCACCGGTATCGATCGGCTGGGCCTCGTCTCCGAAGCCTCGCCGACGATCTTCAACACCCTCTCGCAGGTCGGCATCGTGACCATGGCCGTCGGCTGGATCCTGCTCGGGCTCGACATCGCCATGCGCCGGATCACGACGCAGCACGCACCGGCTGATCCGCCGGGTCAGCCCGGCCGTGGCGGGGGCGGCGTGAGTCCATAGCGCGCGATGATGTCCGAGAGCCAGGGCGGATCGGCGTATGGCAGCCCATGGGCTTCGGCGAGCTCGGTCACCTTGGCGAGGTCGATCGGACCGGCGTCGTTCAGGTCGGCGAAGCCGCGGAAGAACCCCTCGAATCCTGCGGGGCTGATGATCTCGATCATCCTGGCCGGAGTGTCCCCGGCGTTCCACATCGCGTGGACCTGGTTGCGAGGCTTGATGATGTAGCCGCCGGGCCCGAGGACGGCCTCCTGGTCCTCTGACCGAAAGCCGATGCTGCCCTCGAGGACGATCGAGATCTCGTCCTCGCGGGTGTGGACGTGCGGTCGGACCAGCGCACCGACGTCGAACGGGTGCTCCACGATGGCCAGCGCCCCGCCGGTGTCCTCGCCGTCGATCTTGAAGTGGACGCCGACACCCGGGCCGAGCCGGCCGATGCGGCCGCCTCCTGGCCGGACGACCTTGAGCGCCATGGCTGGGGATGCCTGGGCAACCATCGTCGAGCTCTCCTTAGATTCGGTGAACGGACCTGTATACTGAAGCCGTCGTAGGCGGGATGTCAAGGTTGAAAGAACGCGTCCGTTCACCGAAATCGGAGTCGCGGCCGTACCGCATGCAGCGGCGCGCCTCCAATGTCGACGAGACCCGCCGCCGGATCACGGAGGCCGCGGTGCGGCTCCACACGACGGTCGGGCCGTCGGAGACGTCGTTCGCGGCCGTCGCCGAGGCCGCCGGGGTGACGCGCCTCACCCTCTACCGCCACTTCGCCAACCGCGACGAACTGTTCACCGCCTGCATGAGCCACTGGCG
>JAGXHP010000068.1 GCA_024636135.1 Chloroflexota bacterium | reverse complement strand
GAACGGTACCGCGCGGCCTATTTCGAGGACTTTCCCGGAGCGTGGCGGCACGGTGACTGGATCACCTTCACCGAGCGCGGCTCGTGCGTGATCAGCGGCCGCTCGGACGCGACGCTCAACCGTGGCGGCGTCCGAATCGGGACCGCCGAGTTCTACGCGGTCGTCGAGGCGATCGAGGGGGTGTCCGACTCGCTGGTCGTCCACCTCGACACCGATGACCGATTGCTCCTGTTCGTCGCGCTCGCGCCGGGCATCACGCTCGACGACGCGCTGCGGACGACCATTGCGCGCGAGCTGCGGACGAAGCTCTCGCCGCGGCACGTGCCGGACAGGATCGAGGCGGTTCCTGCGGTGCCGCGCACGCTATCGGGCAAGAAGCTGGAGGTGCCGGTGAAGCGGATCCTCACCGGCACCGATCCCGAACTGGCCGCAGCTCGCGGCTCCCTGGTCGACCCGACCTCGCTCGATGCCTTTGCGGCGATGGCCGCTCGGCGCTGAGGTTTCAGTCGGTGTAGTAGACGCCGTCGAGCGCGCCCCAGGCCGCGGCGCTGAACAGGGCGCAGGCGGTCTTCGCCCGCGCGAACTCGCCATCCGACAGGCCGTCGATCATCTCGGCCAGCATGGCGGGCTCATCGGTCTCGACCGCGTGCTCCACGAAGTACTGCTGAGCGGCCTCATCGACGGCGCCCGCGTAGTGCTCTCGCAGGCCGGCGAGCTTGCTCGATGCCGTCTTCGGCTGCTGGACCTCGAAGCTGTAGAGCGCCCCCAGCGCGTCCGGAACCGCGGCGAAGGCATTCTCGCCGACGGCCAGCAGGGTCTTCGACTGCGGGCGCGTCATCGGCGAGGTGGCGCCGAGCGCGGAGCGGAATGTCTGCCACAGCGCGTCGTGCTCCCGCTCTTCGGAGGCGTACTCGGCATGGCCGAGGCGATCCCATCCCTGGTCCACGACGCCGATGAAGGGAGCCCATTCGTCGGCGTACTCGGCCAGTCGAGCGACGGGAAGCGTTCCCGCGCGCCACTCGGTGTAGAAGGGGTGGTCGTTGAGGTCGAACTGTCGGACGATCGCGTCCAGTTCGTCGATACGGCTGCTCATGGGGCACCTCTCAGGTTGTGGAGATCGGCCGTCGAACGAACGAGCCGGTACGCACAGCGTATCGCAAACCCGTCAGTCGCTGTCGATCTCCTCCAGCGTGCCGTCCCCGCCAAACGCCACCGGGACGGGATCCCGCCTGCCGGGAGTTCGCAGGAAGAGCCACGCGCCGGCGCCCAGGATTCCCGCGCCGACGATCGCGACCCACGGGAGGCCTCGGTAATCGAGGAAGCCGACGACCTGCACACGAGAGGCAATTTCCCGCCCAAACGGGTCGCGGACCGTAACCAGGACGTCGGTCGGCCAGATCGGCGCATCGACCTCCGCCGAGAACCGGCCATCAGCATCCACGGCAACCGTCTCGCCATTGACCGCGACGCTGGCCATCGAGGAGGCGCGCCCCTCGATCGTCGCGCGCAAGCCGAACATCGGCGTGCTGGCGCGGGTGGAGGCGCTCGGATCGGTCCGCACGAACGTTCCGCGCAGATGGAGCGTTGAGCTGCGACCGTCGGGTGCGATCACGGCGATCCAGCGTTCGAACGGGACATCCTCATCGTCGGGCGCGCGGCGGGGAGGCCGAATCTCGAGGGAGACCGGAGCACTGCCCACGTCCCGAGTCTCGAGGCGGTTGTCAATGGTGGTGATCACGAGCGAGCCAGGCTCGGCGCTGATCTCGACCTCGAAGCCGTCCGCCGGCGCGAGCACGTTCGTCTCTTCGCCGTTCGAGGGGAGCTTCACGGCGTCGATCAGCCGAGCCGCCGGTTGCCCGGGACCTGGAGCGAGCATGCGATCGATCGTCGCAATCACGAAGCGTCCGGCGTCGGGAGGAAAGGAGCTGCCGATCGGGAACAGGTACGCGTACCGCCCACCGCCAAAGTAACCGTCCCCCAGTGCCAGCCATCCGTCGTCAGGCCCGGCGCGTCCCACCGGCTGCATGCCGACGAAGGAGGCGATCTCCGTGTGATCGAATCCGCCGAGGCCGTCGGGTTGAATGAGCATGCCGCCTGCGACCGACGCCGACCGCCCATCGATGGCTCCGGGAAGCGGGCCGAAATACGGGAAGATGTTGCGGGAGAATGCCCCGTAGTTCAGGTCGGGGCGCAGAATCGCCCAGATCCCGAGGGTGGCCTCACCCGGCTCGACGGTGCCGAGCAGCCGGAGCGACGCATCGCGAACGCTGACCGTGGGCGGACCGTCCGACGGCGGTTGGGCGCCGTCCATGGTGAGCACCAGGGTGTCGGCACCGTCCCCGATCGTGGCTACCGATGGGTAGCTGCTGGTCGGCACATGGCCCGCGACTGCCGGTGTCCCGCCGACGGGCCAGTGCACCATGCGGATGCCGTCCGATCCGACGATCAGCAGCCGCTCGGCGGTCGCTCCCGCGATCCATCCGTCGAATCGCTGACCAAGCGGAAGATGCTCGGTCTCGACTCGACCTCGGCCGTTCGGGGCGGTGACCCGTGTCAGCTCGCCATCGGCTGACGGGCCGAAGAACACCGCCGATGGCGTGCCCGAGGCGACGGCCGAGATCCATCCCCACCCACTCTCGATGCCCGCCGAATCCAACGGCGACCATCGTGATCCATCCCACTCCAGGATCGTGGACTCGGAGATTGGGGTATCGGACGTGACGCCCGTCGTAGACGAAACGATCAGCTCGTCCGTCCGGTCGCCATCAAGGTCTGCGGTCCGCATCTCCTGGACGCCGAGCTCCGGAAAGGGCATCGGGGCAAGATCGAGTGACTCAGCGCCCATCCGAATCTCGCTGATCGCCAGGCAGCAGGTCTCGCCGAAGCCGAAGCCCTCGCCGTCCTGGCCGACGGCCGTAACGAGCACGGCGCGCTCAATTCCCTCGTGCTGCCAGATGAGCAGCGAGGCGATCTCGACGCTGGCGTCGGGCGGGTCGGTCCCGTGATCCAGCGCGACTTCGGTACTCCGGTCGCTTCGCCACCACCCGTCCCGCATCTCCCACGCCTCGAGCAGGAATCCGGGGCCCGGGGTATCGATCAGGCGCACGACCTCGCGCGCCCCGTCGCCGTCGAGATCGACGGTCACGGCGTTGAGCGTGCTCCCGGGAAGCGACTGGAGCGCCGGGTCGGCGTCGCGCGCTGCCACGGGCCCTGCGCCCAGCATGGCGAGCGTGGCAACGGCCGAGACGATGATCCTCGGTCGCACGCTCACCTCACCTCCGCCCCCTACATCGCGCGCAGGCCGAGCAGGTTGCGGGCGATCACCATGCGCTGAATCTCGCTGGTTCCCTCCCCGATCTCGGTCAGCTTGGCGTCGCGCAGGTATCGCTCGACCTTGTACTCGGTGATGTACCCGTAGCCACCGTGGATCTGGACCGCGTCATTGGTCACGTCGCGCGCCACTTCAGAGGCATACAGCTTCGCCATCGCCGCCTCGGTGCTGTATGGCTTGCCGCCGTCCTTGAGCCAGGCCGCCCGATAGGTCATGAGGCGCGCCGCGTCGATCGTCGTCGCAGCGTCGGCGATCTTGAAGGCAACCCCCTGGAACGAGCCGATCGGCCGATCGAACTGGCGGCGCTCCTTCGCATACGCCGATGCCGCCTCGTACGCCGCCTGCGCCAGTCCGAGCGCCATGGAGGCGATGCCGATCCGTCCCCCATCGAGGGTCTTGAGAAACAGCTTGTCGCCCTCGCCCTCGGCGCCGAGCATGTTCTCTGCGGGGACACGGCATTCCTCGAAGATCAGCTCGCCGGTGTTGCTGGCATGGAGGCCCATCTTCTCCTCCATGCGGCCGATGCTGAAGCCGGGGGTATCGGCCTCGACGATGAAGGCGCTGATTTTGCCGCTCTGCTCCTCCCGATCCGTGACGGCGGTCACGATGTAGGTCCCCGCCACGCCCGCGTTGGTGATGAAGCGCTTGCCGCCGTTGATGACCCAGGTGTCGCCGTCACGGTGTGCGCGCGTCCGCGTTCCCCGCGAATCGGAGCCGGCTCCGGGCTCGGTGAGCCCATAGGCGCCGATGACCTCGCCGGACGCCATCGGGCGCAGGTACTTCTCTTTCTGCTCGTCGGTGCCGGAGAGCCAGATCGGGTTGCAGCCCAGGCTGGTGTGCGCGCTGACGATGATGCCCACCGATCCGCTCACGCGGGACAGCTCCTCGACGGTGATGGCGTAGGCGAGCGAGTCGAGTCCGGTGCCGCCGATTTCCTCGGGATAGGGAACGCCGAGCAGGCCGAGCGCGGCCGCCTCGCGAATGATCTCCATCGGGAACTCGCCCTTGCGCTCCAGCTCATCGGCGACGGGAGCGATCCTGCGCTCGGCGAAATCGCGCACCGTGCGCCGAATCTCTTCGTGCTGGGGTGACAGGCCGAAATCCATGAAGGGGCGAGCTCCAATGCGGAATCAGTGGAACCCGAGTGTACAAGTGGACGACCCGACCGCGGTGAGCGGTCGGGTCGGTGACATTCGCGAGGAGGGGCGGTCAGGCGCTTCGGCGCCAGCGCTCCATCTCACGGCGGCTGCGCTGCTCCTCAGCCCGCTGGCGGTTGGCGCGGCGACGGCGCGTCGCCACCGGACGAGGTCGGTTGCGCTTCTGATGATTGAGCTTGGCCATGTGGCTCGAGGCCCCCTCACTGCTGGTTGCCGTCAAGACGCCAGACCGGTTGCCGAAGTTGCGGCCAAGCGATGAAGATTTCTTGACACAGCGGTGACGCCTATCCGTATACTCGTTCCTTACTGCACAGCGATAAGGTTGTTGAGTGACGAAGCGTGCCTGAAGCCGATGTCCGCCTCGATCGCGTCACGAAGCGCTTCGGAAGCTTCACCGCCGTAGACGAACTCAGCCTCGAGGTGCCGGAGGGCGAGTTCTTCTCCCTGCTGGGGCCATCCGGGTGTGGCAAGACGACCACGCTGCGCATGATCGGCGGCTTCGAGGAGGTCACCTCGGGGACGATCTCGCTCGGCGACGAGGACGTCACCGACCTTCCTCCGTTCAAGCGCGCAACGAACACCGTCTTCCAGAACTACGCGCTGTTCCCCCACCTCACGGTCTTCGAGAACATCGCCTTCGGCCTTCGACGACGGAAGACACCGATCGGCGAGATTCGTCGCCAGGTGGCCTCGATGTTGAAGCTGGTCGAGCTTCCCGGCTACGAAGAGCGGCGACCAAACCAGGTGTCAGGGGGGCAGCAGCAGCGTGTCGCGCTCGCCCGGGCCCTGATCAACAACCCGCGCGTCCTGCTGCTCGACGAGCCGCTGGGGGCGCTCGACCTGAAGCTGCGCAAGCAGATGCAGGTCGAGCTGAAGCGGATTCAGAGCGAGATCGGCATCACCTTCATCTTCGTCACCCACGACCAGGAGGAGGCGATGACGATGTCCGATCGGATCGCCGTCATGCGGGCTGGCCGGATCGAGCAGCTCGGGGCACCCGAGGAGCTCTACGAGCGACCGAGATCCGAGTTCGTCGCCGGCTTCCTGGGCGTCAGCAACCTGCTCGACGGAGACGTCGCCGAGCGCGATGGCGAGCTGGTCCAGATCCGCCTGGCCAACGGCGTGATCATCCGGGCTCCCGCTGCCGCCACGAACGGCGCGACGAAGGTCCGCGTCGGAATCCGACCCGAGAAGCTGCGTGTCGTACATCAGGGGGCTGAGGCGGCGTCAGACACGGCCGAGACGAACGGCCTGGATGGCACGGTCTTCGACGCCAGCTACGTCGGGGTCAGCACCCAGTACCTGGTCAAGACGGCCGATGGACACACGCTCACGGTCTACGCCCAGAACCTGACAAGCGGCGCATCGGAAGCCCTCTCCGAGGGCCAGCGCGTCCGCCTGACCTGGAACCCACAGCACACATTCGTGATCGATGACGAGGGCCGAGTGGAGTCGGCAGCACCACTGGAGGAGGAATCAACCACATGAACACGATGAAGGCTCGCGCGGGACGGAGCCGCGTCTTCGCCGCGGTCGGGGTCAGCATGGCCCTCGTTCTCGGGGCGTGCGGCATCGGCCCCGGCGATTCGAACGATGCGTCACCCGGTGCGACTGGAGGCGGCGGGCAGCCGGTCGGCGGTGGTGAACCATCGGGCGTCTTGAACTTCACGAACTGGCCGCTCTACATCGACGACGACGGCGAGGGCAACCGACCGACGATCGACCAATTTGAGGAAGAGACGGGGATCGACGTCACGTACAGCGAGGCGATCCAGGACAACAGCTCGTTCTTCGGGACGATCCAGCCCCAGCTGGAGGCCGGACGGGACCCAGGCCACGACATCATCGTGGTGACCGACTGGATGATCGGCAACATGATCGAGCTCGGCTATCTCGAGCAGATCGACGTCGAGCGCGACATCCCGAACTTTGGGGCAAATGCCGCCGACAAGTACAAGGATCGCTCGTACGACCCGGGCAACCTGTACAGCGTGCCGTGGCAGTCGGGTATCACCGGCATCGGCTACAACCCAGCGCTGGTCGACGAGGAGATCACCTCACTGGCGCAGCTGTTCGACCCGGAGTTCATCCAGAAGTACTGCGGCCAGATCGGCATGTTCAGCGAGATGCGCGACGTGATCAGCCTGGCGTTGCTCTACAACGGCGTCACGCCCGAGGACGCCACGATCGAGGACGTCGAGGCTGCCCAGGCGATCCTGCTCGAGCAGGCGGAGTGCGTCCGCGGGTACTACGGCAACGAGTACGCCGATGACTTCGCGAACGGCAGCCTCGCCATCACCATGGCCTGGTCCGGCGACGTCTTCCAGCTTCAGCTCGATAACCCGGACCTGCAGTTCGTGGTACCCGACGAGGGCGGAATCCTGTGGACAGACAACATGGCGATCCCGAAGGGCGCGGAGCATCCCGATGACGCGCTCGCCATGATGGACTTCGTGTACCGCCCCGAGATCGCCGCCCAGGTTGCCGAGTGGGTGAACTACATCACCCCGGTCCCGGGTGCCCAGGAAATCGTCAGTCAGCACGCCGACGAGGCGGAAGCCGATGGCGACACCGAGACGGCCGAGTACCTGCGCGCGGTGGCCGAATCGCCGCTCGTCTTCCCGACCGACGAGATGCTGTCGCGCCTGTACAGCTACAAGGTCCTGAACGAGGACGAGGAGCGCCAGTGGGCCGAGCTCTTCCAGCGGGTGACCCAGGGCTGAGCGACTAGACCACAGCAGGTCGAGAGGGAGGGGCCGCATGCTCGGTTGGCTGCGCCATCACAAGGGCGTCGTCCCCTACCTCTTCCTGCTGCCCGGCGGCCTGTGGCTCATCGTCTTCTTTGTGCTCCCGCTGCTCACCACGGCCTCGGTGGCGCTCCAGGAGGGATCCCTCGCCAGTGGCTACCGGCTGACCTTCAATTTCGGGATCTTCCCCGAGGCCATCGGCCGTTGGGACACGCAACTCCTGCGTTCACTGCAGTACGGGCTGATCGTCACGGTCCTGGCGATGCTGATCGGCTACCCGATGGCGTACACGATCGCCTTCCGAGGCGGCAGATACAAGAACATCCTTTTGCTGCTCGTGATCCTGCCGTTCTTCACGAGCTTCATCATTCGGACCATCAGCTGGAAGTTCATCCTGGCGGACCAGGGATTCATCCTCGGCACGCTCAAGGAGATCGGGATCCTGGACCAGGGGTTCCGGCTGCTGGCCACCCCGATCGCGGTCATCAGCGGGATCACGTACAACTTCCTCCCCTTCGTGGTGCTGCCGCTCTACGTCGCGCTCGAACGCATCGACCCGCGACTGATCGAGGCGGCGACAGACCTGTATGCCAGCCGCTTCCAGGCCTTCCTTCGCGTGACCCTGCCGCTATCGATCTCGGGCGTCTTCGCGGCGTCCCTGCTCAGCTTCATTCCGGCCGTCGGGGACTACCTCAACGCCGAGCTGCTCGGCAGCCGGAACGAGACGATGATCGGGAACGTCATCCAGCGCCTGTTCCTCGTCAACCGTGACTACCCCGAGGCGGCCGCCCTCAGCCTGATCCTGATGGCCGGCATCCTTGTCAGCATCTTCTTCTACAGCCGCCTGCTCCGCGGTCAGGAGCTCACGATCTGATGGCACGCACCACCCCGGCCCCCGAACGAGGCCGCCCCTTCGGGGAGCGGTTCCGCAGATCGCTCCTCCCGGTCTTCACGGCGCTGGTGGTCGCCTACCTATCGCTGCCGATCCTGGTCATGATCCTGTTCGGCTTCAACGACATCCAGGGTCGATTCAACTTCGCATGGCAGGGCTTCACGCTCGAGCACTGGGGCAACGTCTTCAGTCGCTTCCCGGCGCTCAACCAGGCGCTCATCAACAGCCTCACCGTGGCCGTGGTGGCGACGACGGTCGCGACGATCCTCGGCACGTTGATCGGACTGGCCCTGACGCGCTACGAGTTCCGAGGGCGCGGGCCGCTGAACCTGCTGATCTTCCTGCCGATCGCGACGCCAGAGATCGTGCTCGGGGCTTCGCTCCTGGCGCTCTTCGTCTCGGTGGCGGCGCCACTCGGCATGGCGACGATCATCATCGCCCACATCATGTTCAACATCAGCTTCGTCGTGGTCACCGTGCGCGCGCGGATCGCCGGGTTCGACCGCCACCTTGAGGAAGCAGCCATGGATCTCGGGGCCGATGAGTGGACCACCTTCCGCAAGGTCACGCTCCCGCTGATCTTCCCCGGCATCATGGCGGCGGCGCTGCTGGCGTTTGCCCTGTCGATCGACGACTTCGTCATCACGCAGTTCACCGCCGGGGCCCAGACACTGACCTTCCCGCTCTGGGTCTACGGCGCGTCGCGCATCGGCGTCCCGCCCCAGGTCAACGTGATGGGCACGATCATCTTCCTCGTCGCGCTCGTCGGCATCGTGCTGTGGCTCTACCTCCAGCGCCGGGACGTGACCGCCCGGCCAACCTCGCTGAACGAGTGATGTACCGCATCGGCGAGGTTGCGCGGCGCGTCGG
Organism: Chloroflexota bacterium; assembly: GCA_024636135.1. Lineage (GTDB taxonomy): Bacteria > Chloroflexota > Limnocylindria > QHBO01 > QHBO01 > JACDBZ01. Next base: position 3,869 of record JAGXHP010000068.1, on the reverse strand, counting down.
CGTCAGTCGCTCGGCGCTGCGCCTGTGGGAGCGGCAGGGCCTGGTGCGGCCGGCGCGCAGCGAAGGCCGCTATCGGCTCTACAGCGAGGCCGATGTCGAGCATCTGCGCAGCGTCCGACGCATGCGCCAGGTGGAGCGCGTGAATGCGCCGGGCATCCGCCGCATGCTGGGCGAGACGGTGACGAGCGCCCACGACGATCGCCACGTGGACGGGCGTCTGCTCCGCCGGCTGCGCTCGCGCCGCGGCCTCAGCCTGCGCGACGCGAGTCGACGCAGCGGGGTGTCCGTCAGCTTCCTGTCCGCCATCGAGCGGGGTGTCTCCGGCGCCAGCGTGGCCACGCTCCAGCGCCTCACCACGGCCTACGGGACGAACATGCTGGAGCTGTTTGCCGGGCCGCCGGCCGCCGCCGGCGACCGCATCGTGCGGGCCGACGAGCGCGATTCCCTCGAGGTCGCCGGCGGCGCGGTGCGCATCGAACAGCTGGCGCGCAACGCCACGCAACTCGAGCCACAGCTCTTCGTCCTGGCGCGTGGCGCCACGAGCGACGGCGCGTACGCCCACGAGGGCGAGGAGTTCCTGTACCTGCTCGCGGGTGCCGTCACCATCTGGGTCGGCGACGAAGAGACGTTCCGGCTCACGCACGAGGGCGACGCCCTGAGCTTCCCATCGAACAAGCCGCATCGCTGGCGCAACGACGCCGCAGGAGAATCCCGACTGCTATGGATCAACACGCCACCGACCTTCTGACCGACTGGGACGCGCTGCGTGCGGGCGTGCCGCCGGTGTGGGCGCGCTACACCGACCTCGTGGTCGAGCGCGCCACCGGGTCGTGGGTCGAGACGCCCACGGGCGAGCGCTACCTCGACTACACGTGCGGGATCGGCGTCACGAACACCGGACACGCTCACCCCCGGGTGGTGTCGGCCATCAGCGAGCAGGCCGCTCGCGGCATCCACCTCCAGCAGAACATCGTGTATCACCAGCCCGGGCTCGAGCTGCATCGGCGACTCCCGGCGCGCTTCCCGAACGCGGCACCCGGCGTCGAGTACGGGCTCTTCCTCTCGAATTCGGGGGCGGAGGCCGTCGAGGCGACGATGAAGCTGGCGAAGGCGGCGACCGGACGAACCTCCTTCATCGCCTTCCGCGGCGGCTTCCACGGGCGGACCCATGGCGCGATGTCGCTGACCACCTCGAGCGTGAAGTACCGCGCGCATTTCGATCCCCTCCTGCCCGGCATCCACTTCGCACCGTATCCCTATCCGCTGCGCATGGGAGGAGCCGATGCCTCCCTGGCCACGACGATCGCGGCAATTGACGAGCTCTTCGCCAGCGTGGTGTCACCCGACGACGTGGCTGCCATCGTGGTCGAGCCCGTGCTCGGCGAGGGTGGCTACGTCGTGCCTCCCGACGGGTTCCTGCCCGCCCTGCGCGAGATCGCCGATCGGCACGGAATCCTGCTAGCCGTCGACGAGGTGCAGTCCGGCTACGGCCGCACCGGTCGATTCTTCGCGACCGAGTGGGGCGAGGCGACACCGGACATCGTGATCATGGCCAAGGGCATCGCGTCCGGGTTGCCGTTGTCGGGGATCCTGGCGGCGCGGAGCCTCCTCGAGCGGCTGACCCCCGGATCGCATGGCGGCACCTATGGCGGCAATGCCGTGGCGTGCGCCGCGGCCCTGGCCACGCTCGACGTGATGGACGACGAGCGGCTGCCGGAGCGGGCCGAGCGCATCGGCGGCCAGATGCTGTCTGCCATCTCGGCCATGGCCAAGGACCGACAGCACGTCGCCGAGGTCCGGGGGCGAGGACTGATGATGGCCATCGAGTTCGCCGACGGCGAGAAGCTCACCCCGCGCCCGGACCTGGTGAAGGCGATGCTGGGAGAGTCCATGGCAAGAAACCTGCTGCTTCTGAGCTGCGGAACCTACGGGCAGGCGGTGCGCATCATTCCGCCGCTCGTGACCACCGACGAGGAGGTCGAGATCGCGCTGCGGGTGATCGGCGAGTCGCTCGAGGCAATCGGAGCCTGAGGGAAGGAGAGCGACTATGGCGCATACCGTCTGGGTTGTTGACGACGAACCCCTGATTCGCACCGCGGTCCTGGCTGTCCTGGGCGAGGTCGGCCACGAGGCACGTGGCTTCGGAAGCGCAGAGGAGCTGTACACCGCGCTCGTCGAGGAGGGCACCTCACCGGACCTGCTGGTCCTCGATCAGCGGTTGCCGGACGAGTTCGGCTCGACCATCCTGCATTCGCTGCGCGAGCGACCGCAGTATCGCGACATCCCGGTCCTGTTCGTGACTGCCATCGATGACGAGGAGGCGGACCGGCTGTCGGCGCTCGCCCCGGTCGTGCGCAAGCCGTTCGACTTCAATGACTTGATCGCCGCCGTGGACGCGCAGCTCGCGGCCATCCAGCACTGACGAACCCCACTCGCCGCGGGCAGGTTCCGCGAACGGCGCAAGGAGCGAGATCGAGACCCGGACGACCGGCGGTCGCGGCCCCGTTGAGCGGCGCGGGGCGGACGGCTGCAGCCGGTATATTCTCGGCCCATCGCGACGGAGACACCCCAGGGCACCGATGATCCGAACCACGCCGTTCCATGATCGGACCAGCGCGCTCAATGAGACCGGCCTGTGGCAGCACTGGTCCGGCCATCTCGTCGTGACGCGCTACCAGGCCTCGGACAAGTTCGAGTACTTCGCGGTCCGCAACAGCGCCGGGATCTTCGATACCTCGCCGCTGTACAAGTACCGCATCGCGGGGCGTGACAGTGAGCGATTCCTGAGTGGGATGCTGGCGCGCGACATCCGCACCTGCGCGCCCGGCGCTGCCCAGTACACGACCTGGCTGGACGAGCGCGGCTACGTCCTGGAAGACGGGGTCATCCAACGCCGCGGGGCGGACGAGTTCCTGTTGACGGCGGCCGAGCCGAATTTCGCCTGGTTCGCCGACCGCGTCGGCAGACTGGCCGTCACGGTCGAGGAGGTCAGCCTGGACATCGGCGCGTTGGCGGTGCAGGGCCCGCGCTCACGTGACCTGCTGCAACGCCTCCTCCCGTCCGTGCGCGAGCTGCCGTTCTTCGGGATCACGACCGGCACCATCGCCGGTCGACCCGTGACGGTGACGCGCACCGGCTACACGGGCGACCTCGGCTACGAGATCTGGGTGGAGCGCCCCGACGCCGTCACCGTCTGGGACGCTGTCTGGGACGCGGCCGATGGGTACGGGGTGCTGCCCTATGGGATGGACGCGCTCTACATGCTGCGCATCGAGGCCGGGCTGCTCCTGCTGGGCGCGGACTTCGACTCCAGCCGGTTCTCGTTCAACGACGCCCATCGGTCCACGCCGCTGGAGCTCGGTTGGGCGTGGATGTTCAAGGGGTTGGAGGATGACGGCCGCCCGTTCATCGGCCGCCGGGCACTCGAGCGCGAGCGCGCCGAGAAAACGTCACGCTGGCGCATGGTCGGGCTGGTCGTCGACTGGCAGGACTACGACCGGGTCTACAGCGCCGCCGGGTTGATCCCGCCGAAGGATCATCGGCCGGTGCACGAGGACTGGATGGTGTACGACGCCGATCGGACGCGCGTCGGCTACGCAACCAGCATCATGTACTCACCGGTCCTCCAGCAGCACATCGCGCTGGCGCGCGTGCGACCCGACCTCGGCAAACCCGGCACGCGCGTCTTCCTGGAGTTCACGGTCGATCACCAGTATCAGCAGGTGGCGGCCAGCGTGGCTCGGCTTCCGCTCTACAACCCGGCACGCAAGACAGCCTGAGGGACCGATGGGCATGGACCGATACGACGCGATCGTGGTGGGGGGCGGCCACAACGGCCTCGTCAATGGCGCCTACCTGGCCAAGGCCGG
>JAGXHP010000067.1 GCA_024636135.1 Chloroflexota bacterium | reverse complement strand
TGCCAGGGGATCGTCGGCGGGCACGCGCTCCGCCGGCGCGCGGTCGTCCGGCGGCGCGGTGGGCGGGTCCGAGGGATCGAGGGTGAACGTGAGCTCGGCGGATCGGACGTCAGGTGGCGTGCTGAGGGCGTCCTCGGGGTAGGCGGTGAGCTCGGCAGAACGGCTTTCGGCCGGGACATCGCTGGCGTCGATCGTGGCACCGCCGACGGCCCGCGCGGTGACCTCGTGCCACCCGATGCGCTCCGATTCGGTCTCGTCCCGGACCACCAGGACGTGGCTCGCGCCCGGATCGGGAGCCTGCGTCCCGAATGTGCATTCGAGACGCAGGGTCTCGAGACCTCCCACGCCATCGGGGAACGAGATCGTCGGCTCGGCCGAGGGAGCGAGCCGGCCGTCGGCGCCGTCGATGGTGACCACCAGGTCAGCCAGCACGGTCGCGCAGGCCGTCGCAGCGTAGTCGGCGGCCTCGCGCGCGGTCATCGACCCGTCACCGTCAATGTCCAGGTCCTGGATTGCCTCGAAGGCAGGAATCTCCGCCATGTCGATCACGTAGCGCAGATCGATGCCGTGCCCGATCTCGATCACGATGGCCCGATTCACGGTGAAGTTGCCCAGCGGATGCGCCGTCGCCGTGGCGGGAAACGCCACCGTTCCGAGGGCCAGGATCAGCGCCGCCAGGCCGGAGGCTCGTCGCACGCTAGTTTTCGAGCTCATCGAGCACCCGCTCCAGCTCGACCGCCTGCAGGGACGGGAGGGACGCGCTGTGCCGATTGGCGCGGCTGAGGAAGTCTCGAGCCTCGTCGGTTGCACCGCGGGCGGCGGCGATGAGCCCCGCGTGGTAGAGAATCCGGCCGTCGGGGGTGCCCAGCCGCATCGCTTCCTCGGCGGCGGCGGCGGCGGCCTCGAGGTCACCGGTCCGGTACAGCGCCCAGGCATGCGCGTCATACCCGAAGACGTCGCGACGAGTCGCCAGCTCGGCCGCGGCCATGCTGACGGCATCCGACGCTCGCAGGTCGTGATCGGCCAGGAAGAGCACGAGCTGGCGGTCGTAGACACCGCCGGTGGCCTGGGCGACGGCCGCGATGCGCTCGACCAGCGCGTACGCCTCCGCGGCACGCGTATCGTCGCCGGCGAGTGCGTGGAGGTCGCCCAATTCGGCCACCAGCTGTGGCGTGGGCAGGATCGCCGTTGCGCGCTCGAGCAGGCCGATCGCCTCGTCCCGGCGGCCGCCGGCCTCGTGAACGCGGGCGAGCCCTCCCATGGCGGCGGCACTGTCCGGGAGTGCCACGAGGACCGCCTCGTACTCGGCGGCGGCCTCGTCAAGCCGGTTCTCGCCGCGGAGGAACTCGGCGAGCTGGAGCCGGTAGCCGGCGACCTGGTCAGGGAAGCCCTCGGTCTCGGCGGCAGCGATCGCCGAGCGCATCGTGGATTCGGCGCCCTCCACGTCCCCGGTCAAGAGGTCATAGCGGGCCAGGCGCGACAGCACCGGGGCCGTCCCCAGCGGGGCAAGCTCCTGGTAGGCGGCGATCGCCGCTTTCTCGTCGCCGAGTTCGATCGAGGCGTCGCCCAGCAGCGCGACGCCCGCTTCATTGCCCGGATCCAGGTCGAGCATCGCTCGGGCCGCCTCGCCGGCAGCGATGAAGTCGTGGCCGGTGAATGCGACGAGCCCTTCCCGCAGCAGGAGCCCGACGTCGTTCACGGGCGCCAGGCCCCGTGCGCGCTCGAGCGCAGCCTGCGCACGAGTGATGTCGGCAAGGTCGCCCGTGGCGCGGACGCGGGTCAGGTACGCGTCGATCAGCGCCAGCGTGCTCGAGTAGTCGGTGGCGCTGGCGGCAACGCGCGCCTCCCAGAACGCGACGCGCTCGTCGATACTCGCGAGCCCGCCCGAGCCTGGCGGCGTGCTGGCGAGCGCGGATGGCGACGGCGACGGATCAGCGCGGGCCGGACCGGACGGCGACGCGACCGCAGATGCGGGTGGGTCGGCGCCGAGAAGCGCGACCGCCACGGCCAACCCGATCAACGCGATGAACACAAGCGCAACGCCGATTCGCATCGGCGTCACCATGGGAGAGGACATGTCACTGGAGAATACGACGCACCGCGCGCCATGCCTCACTCCACGACCGGCCGACGACTACCGTTGGGTCAACGACTCCAGCAGCTGAGCGGCCATCTCGGGATCGTCGAGGACGACGTCCGCTGCCTCGCGAACCGCAGGTGGTGTCTCGCCGCCCGCTCCCGCCACGCCGATGATCACTCCGTCGAGCGTCCCGCGCTCTCTCTCCTCGGCGACGACCGCGAACATGTCGAGGTCGGTCACGTCGTCGCCCATGACGACGGCGCCGCGCAGGCCGTAGCGCTCGATGACCCGGCGCGCGGCCACTCCCTTGTCTCCGGCATTCCGCGGCCGCAGCTCGACACTCATCCGTCCATGACGCAGGTCGATGTCGCGCTCTGCGGCTCCTCCCAATGCGGCAAGCACGGCGTCGCGCGCCGCGTCGGGGTCGGGCGCATTGCGATAGTGGACCGTGGCGGAGAGTCCCTTGTGCTCAACGGTCACGCCCGGCATCTCGGGGACCTGTACCAGGATCGCGTCCAGCCCGCGACGGATGGCGTCCGACTCGGGAGCCGGCTCGGGCGACTCCGCCCCCGGCTCGAGCCACTCGGTACCGTGGTTCCCGACCACCAGGAGTCCCGGGACCGCCACCATGCCCCGCGCGTCGAGGGGCGCACGGCCCGTGATGAACGCCACGACCGCAAGCCGCCGCGCCAGGCGCTCGAGCGCGGGCCCGGCCCCCGCAACCAGGCTGGCGGCCGTCGGATCGGACACGATCGGCGACAGGGTTCCATCAAAATCAGTGAGCAGGCCGGCGGGCTCATGGGCCAGCGCGGCCCGAGCCAGCTCCTGGGCGCGTGACAGCGGACCATCGGCCCGGCGGCTAGACTCGGCCATGTGAAGCGTCTCTCGTCATGGGCGCTCCCGATCATCCTGGGTGTGGCGGGGGTGGCGCTCATTATCGCCGGCACCCTGGACCTCGACGAGCCTCCCGCCACCAGCCTGCCGCCGATCACGACGCCGACCGCCTCCCCGGTGGCACAGGCAACATCGACCCCCGAGCCGTCACCCTCTGCGTCGACCTCCGCCGGGCCGACCGTCACGCCGACACCCGAGCCGTTGCCCTCGAGCGTCACGGCGGTCCAGCTCGAGATCCCGGCGGTCGGCATCAACGTCCTGGTCCGACAGTCGACCAGTGCGGAGACTGACGGCTTCCCACCCGACGACGCCGCGTACATCCTGCGCGCCGGCAACCAGCCGGGGCGTACCACGAACTCCTACATCTTCGCGCACGCCCTGAACTCGCTGTTCAAGCCGCTCTGGAACGTCCAGGTCGGCGCCGAGGTGCTCGTCCGGATGTCGGACGACACGGTGCTGCGCTACGTGGTGACCGAGGTGCGACCCAACGTCGCCTGCCCGGATCCGAACGCGACCCAGAACAACCCGCCCGACCCCCCTCTGGCCCTCCAGATCCACGACAACTGCGACGAGGGCGCCTCGTGGACGGTGCCGACCGAGTACGAGCGCCTCACGCTGCAGACATCGCAGGGCTTCAACCGCAACTGGGGCGAGCTGGTGGTGATCGCCGAGCCGGTCGGCTAGCTCCTTCGCCGGCCTCGAACGAACCAGGCGGGAACCAACGCAATGAGCCCAACGCCCAACGCGATGGCGAAGACCTGGGTCAGCACCTCCGCCGACTGACCCTGGGACCAGCGCTCGAGCACGTCCACCAGGGCGAGTGACGTTCGTGGATCGACGCCCACGAACTCGGGCCGGCCGAGCTCGCGCACCAGCTCGTCCCGAAGCGCCGGATCGGCAATCAGCGCGGAGAGCTCGTCGATCCGGTTCTGACCGATCGACGTCAGCAGCGCCAGCCCCACGCTCATGCCGATCGTGCGCGTGATCTGGAGCATCGCGCTCGCCACACCGTACGCACCGGCACCGGCGGCCTCCACCGCCGCCGTGGCACGCGGCGATACCGTGAGCCCGAAGCCGGCCCCGTAGATCGCGAGGTCGCGGACCAGCCGATCGAGCTCGGTGTCGACTCCCCAGCCGAGGGCCAGCCACAGCCCGACGGCACTCGCCACGACCCCGAGCACGCTGACGATCCGCTCGCCGACGAAGGCCGATGCCGCGCCGCCCGCCAGCGCCCCGGCGGCGATGGCCACGGTGAGAGCGGTGAGGACGGCCGATGCCTGCGCGTCGCCGCCGAACAGCACGCGGTTGACGAAGACCGGTCCGCCGATGATCGCCGTGGCCAGCGTGTAGCCGGTCAGCAGGCTCACGGCATTGGCGGAGCTGAAGGCGCGGTCACCGAAAAGGCGCAGGTCGATGAGTGGCGACCGCGAACGGAGCTGCAGCCAGCCGAACGCGACGCCGCTCAGCGCCGCGAGGGCCAGACCGCCGAGCACCAGCGGGTCCAGCCAGCCGTTCGCGCCGGAGATGGTGATGGCGCCGATGCCGGACCCCAGCGCGATGGTCAGGAGCAGCGCGCCCCCGAGATCGAGTGATGCGCGAACTCGCGGCGTCTCGATTCCGCCGACCACCACGTAGATGAGGAGCAGGGTGACGATGCCGATCGGTACGTTGAGCAGGAAGATCCATTGCCAGCTGGCCATGTCCAGTCCCGGGATCGGCAGGTTGAAGTTCAGGAGGACCCAGGCGCCGTAGGCCGGCCCGATCGCCATGCCGATGTAGGTCGCCGCCCCTTCCACGCCCAGCGCCGTGGCGCGTGCGCGACCGGTGAACAGGTGGCTCGCCAGCGCCATCGACAGCGGCACGAGCGCACCACCCCCGAAGCCCTGGACCACGCGCGCCACGATCAGCCAGGTGAGGCCATCCTCTGGCCCCGCGAAGCGCGACAGTCCGGCGCCCGCGCTGCCGATCACGAAGAGGAGCAGCGCCACGACGTACAGGCGGCGCGCACCCCACAGGTCGGCGCCGCGTCCCGCCAACGGCATCGCGATCACGTAGGCGAGCAGGTAGGCGTTGATGATCCAGCTCACCCGGGCCAGATCCGCCCAGCCGCCGAAGTCGGCAACGATCGACGGCAGAGCGATGGCGACCACCATCAGCTCGGCTCCTCCGAGCAGGACGCCCAGGCTGGCGAATGCGAGCGCGGCCCAGGCAGCGGCGGGATGGATGCGCATCGGCTCGTCGGTCACAGGTCCGCCCGACCCAGTGCGTGCGCTGCTACAAGGAGCAGGACGGCGGTCACGCCGAGCGACGCGCCGGCTCCCTGCAGGGAGATGGAGATCGGCCGCTCGAGCTGCAGCAGGTCGGCGACGGCCTCGACCGGCAGCGCCAGTGCCGGCAACGCGACCCAGCCACCGATGATCACGATCGCGCTCAACGCTCCCGCCAGCACGCTCGCCAGCCACGGACGCAGGACCGAGCCGACCGCCAGGCCGAGAGCCTGGAGTGCGACGGCGCCGGCGGCCGACGCGACGATCGCCAGCCCGAACACCGTCGGGCTGGTTTGCCCGGTCGGGCCCCCGAACGCCGCCCACCCAAGCACGCCGGCGCCGGCGACGCCGGCCGCCGTCACCAGGGCCAGGCTGGCGAACCAGCCCATGAGGATCGTCCGGCGTTGGACGGATCGGATGACCAGCCACCCAAGCCGCCCGAGCCCGCGCTCGTGGCTGAGCGACCAAGCCGCAATCGATGATCCCGCAACCGCCGCGATCGCAAGGGCCACGGCCAGTCGCTGAAGAACGGTCGACGAGGACGCCGGGACGGCCGCCACCAGGGCTCCGGCTCCGAGGTATGCCGCCAAGAGAATGAGCAGCCGGAAGCTCATCCACAGCTCGCGCACTGCGAGACGTGCGACCACGGCGGTCGGGATCATCCGGCAGCCTGTCGCAATGGATCGCTGGCAGCCATGAGGTCACTCAGCTCGGCGATGCCCCGACGCGTGAGCGGCAGCCCCGCCCCATCGAGCGCTGACAACGGAGCCTGGGCTCGCACGCCGCCGTCGCGCAGGTATAGCAGGCTGTCGACCAATCCGACCTCGGTGGTCGGTTTGCGACTTGCGAGGAGGACCGTCCGCCGCGCGCCGGGAACGCGGAGCAGGCGCGTCCGCTCGCGCGGTTCGATCGCGCGGAGGGGTTCATCGAGCAGCAGGACCTCGGGATCGCCGAGGAGCGCGCAGGCCAGGCCGGCCCGCTGGCGGAGCGCATCTCCGCCTCGTCCGATCGGCCGGCCGGCGGTGGCACGATCGATGCCCGTCCGGCGCAGCAACCGGTCCGCGCGACGCTCCGCCTCGCCCGCGGGCACGGCCAGGAGCTCGCCGGCCAGCTGGAGGGCCTCCACCGGCGTCATCCAGTCGTGGAGCCCGACATTCGGGCCGAGGTAGGCAACCCGCCGCCCCCATCCCTCCGCCGTCGGGTCGCTGAGGCCGGCCACCCAGATGCGGCCGCCTTGGGCTGGCGCCAGCCCGCCGAGGATGCGCAGCAACGTGGACGCACTGCGCTCGGGGTCGGAGAGGACGAGAAGCCGAGCGCCGGCGGGCACGGAGAAGGAGCAATGCTCAAGATCACGCCGACGACGCAGATCGGTACAGGTCACGGCCGCGGGCAGCAGCGCACGGAGGCTCGGCGCGTTCCACAGCGCGTCGGGGGTCGAGCTCGCCAGCGCGGAACCTCCTGTGTCGCTGCCGGATCGGTTGGGCGGCCCGATGCTAGCAGAGGGGTTGACGGACCCGGAGGCCGGCGAATACCATAAGCGAGTCCTTATATAAAGTGTCATTTGATAAAGATCGACTTGTGATCCCATCCCCTCCCGAGACCCCCGCCGAGCAGGATCTTCGTCGTCTCCGCGCCCTCTATCGGGCGCTGGGCGACGAGACGCGCCTGCGCGTCATCGGCCTCATCGCCGAGGTCGGCCCGCTGCCGGTGCGCGAGCTGTCGGCCCGCGTCGGCCTCTCGCAGCCGCTGATCAGCTGGCACCTGCGCATCCTCCGCCTGGCGGGCCTGGTCGACACTCAGCGCACAGGTCGCGAGGTCATCTGCCGGCTCCGGACCGCGGCGTTCGAGGAGCTCCACGACACCGAAGCGCGACTCATCGGCGGAACCGCCGGCGTCGCGGGCTCACCGGACGCTCGTGGGACGGTTGCCGATGTCAGCTAGCCGGGACCACGCCGACGACCTGCGGCGCGGAGCCTCCGTCATGCCGGCCTGGTTCAAGGATGCCGTTCGCGGCACCCTGGCGCCGGTCGTGCGCCTCGCCATGGCCCTGCACCTGACCCCGAACACCATCACGGTCATCGGCCTCGGCATCACGGTCGTCGCATCGGGCCTCGTGGCCGGCGGATGGTTGCTCGTGGGAGCAGCGCTGCTGACCGCAGGCTCGCTGCTGGATGCCGTCGATGGCGCGCTGGCCCGGGCCCAGGGTGGCGGAACGCCCTTCGGCAGCTTCCTGGATTCCACGCTCGATCGCGCCGGTGAGGCGATCGTGTACGCCGGCATCGCCGCCTGGTTCCTGACCACGCTGGCCGATCCGATCCTGCCCGTGGCGGCGGTGTTCGTCGCGCTCGGCGGCTCGTTCCTCGTCAGCTACGCGCGGGCCCGTGCGGAAGCGATCGGCATCTCGGCGACCATCGGCCTCGCCCCGCGCACCGAACGCCTCGTGCTCGTCATCACCGGCATCGCGCTTGCGGGCCTCGGATTCACACCCATCCTGATTGCCATCCTCGTCCTCGTCGCCGCGCTCACGGTGGTGACGGTCATCCAGCGCATCTGGCACGTCTGGCGCGTCAGCCAGGCCAATTCACGCAGCAGGGAGTACTGATTCGCATCGTGGCATCCAAGAACGGCAAGGCCGCCGGTAATGGCCATCGACCCACCGACGGCAAGGTTCGCGTCGCCATCGTCGGCGCCGGCAACTGCGCCAGCAGCCTGGTCCAGGGTCGCTACCACTACGCCGACGCGAAGGATGGCGACTTCATCCCGGGCCTGATGCACGTCAACCTCGGTGGCTATCACGTCCGCGACATCGAGTTCGTGGCGGCGTTCGACGTCGACAAGAACAAGGTCGGCAAGGACCTCTCTGAGGCGATCTTCGTCGAGCCGAACAACACCTTCAAGTTCAGTGATGTTCCCCATCTCGGCGTTCCCGTGGAGCGCGGCATGACACACGATGGGTTGGGCAAGTACCTCTCCGAGATCATCGAGAAGGCGCCCGGACCGACCGCCGACATCGTGCAGATCCTCAAGGATCGCGAGGTCGACGTGATGGTCAGCTACCTGCCGGTCGGGTCCGAGCAGGCGACGAAGTGGTACGCCGAGCAGGCGATCCAGGCCGGCGTTGCAT
>JAGXHP010000066.1 GCA_024636135.1 Chloroflexota bacterium | reverse complement strand
CGGCGGCACGTAACCCGGAGCGGTCCCGCGAAGGTTCGCGCCGCAGTTCTGGCAGAACCCGACGCCGGCGCGGTTGTGGGTGCCGCAGCGCGGGCAGGCCATCGTGCCCTCCGGCGTGCCGGGGCGCTCGACGGTGCTCGCCACGCCGGCGGCGACCAGCCGCTGGCCGCAGTTGTTGCAGAACGCCAGGCCGGGCCGATTCTCGGTCCCGCAGCGCGGGCACTGGGTGCTCTCGCCGATGGCCGCCTCGGACGCCGGGACAGCGTGGGCCTCCGTCGCGTCGGCGACCGTAGCGTCGGTCGTCGCCGGCCCCGTCCCGTAGGCCTCCACCTCGCTCGGCGGATGATCGTCGACCGGCGCGTGGGGCGGAGAATCGGTGGCTGCCCAGTCGGGCTCGAGAATGGGCGCATCGCCGCGCTCGGGCGGCTCCGTCGGCCAGGTCTCGGAGTCCGCCGATCCGGCGGCGGGCGGCTCGGTGGGCCACGATTCGGCCGGCGGCTGTTGGCTGGGCCAGCTTTCGATCTCGCCCGGATCGGGCTCCGCGCTGGGTGGCGAGTCGGGCGCGGGCGCGTCGGCTGCCGCGTCGCTCGCGTCCGGAGCGGCAGGATCAGCCGCTGTGCTCGACGTGTCCTCTGCGTCCGGCGAGTCGCGTGGATCGCGCTCGAGGTCGTCCAATCGTTCGCCTCCTGCGGCTGGTCTGGGCGGTCAGAGCGATGATACTCGACGCTCCGCGCGTGCCGGTTGCTCCTGCAGCCAGCGTTCCAGCGAACGGAAGAGGCGCAGTCCGTCCGTGCCACCCACCTCGGATTCGGCCGCGCGCTCCGGATGCGGCATGAGCCCAAGCACATTGCCCCCCGCGTTGACGATGCCCGCGATCCCGCGCTCGGAGCCGTTGGGATTGGCCTCCGGGCGGACTTCGCCATCCGGCCCGGCATAGCGCAGCACGACCCGACCTTCGCGCTCCAGCTCATCGAGCGTCCCCGGGTCCGCCACGTAGCGGCCCTCGCCGTGGCTGATGGGCAGCCGGATGACCTCGCCGTCGGCGAGGTCAGTGAGCCATGGCTGCGCGGCGTCGGGGTGCTCGACGCGCAGGTGCTGCCAGTCGCACCGGAATTCGAGATGATCGTTCCGCAGCAGCGCGCCCGGCAGCAGGCCGGCTTCGGTGAGCACCTGGAATCCGTTGCACGAGCCGATCACCGGGCCCCCGGCCGCGGCGAATGCCTCCACCGCCGACATCAACGGCGAAAAGCGGGCGATCGCGCCGGTGCGCAGATGATCCCCGTGGGCGAAGCCACCCGGCAGCACGACCGCGTCGGGTGTCCCGAGGTCGCGCTCGGCGTGCCACACGAGGCGTGCCCGCCAGCCGAGGACGGACTCGGCAACGTGCGCGAAGTCGCGCTCCGACCACGTGCCCGGGAAGACGGCCACGGCCACGACGGGGGCTCGGCTGGCAGGCGTCACGGGTTGGCCGGCTCGGCGTCCTGCTGCTCATCGGCCCGGAGCTCCCACGTGGCGGTCTCCATCACCGGGTTGGCCAGCAGCCGGCGGCACATGTCGGCGACGGCCGCCTGCGCTGCGTCAGAGCTCTCGGCGTCGAACACGATCCGCAGCAGCTTCCCGCTGCGGACCTCGGCGACCGAGTCGTAGCCGAGCGCCCGCAGGCCGGATCCGATCGTCTGACCCTCGGGATCGGCAATGCCCGACCGCAGCGACACGTGGACTTCGGCGATCCAGCGCATGGTCAGGCCGATGTGTCCCAGCCGCGCCCGGTGAGTCGCTCGAACGCGGCAACGTATCGGTCCCGGGTGCCGTCGATGACGTCCTGCGGGAGCTCCGGGGCGGGCGGCTCCTTGTTCCAGCCGGCATTCGCCACGAAGTCACGAACGAACTGCTTGTCGAAGCTCTGCGGGCTCGACCCGGGGGCATACGTGTCGCCGTCCCAGAACCGCGACGAATCGGGCGTGAGGACCTCGTCGATCACGGCCAGCTCGCCGTCAATGAACCCGAACTCGAACTTCGTGTCGGCCAGGATCAGACCGACAGCCTCCGCGCGGCGCGCCCCCTCGGCGTAGAGCGCGATCGATCGCTCCTCGAGCTGGCGCCCCAGGTCTGCGCCGACGAGGTCCGCCAGCTGCTCCCGGCTGATGTTCTCGTCGTGCCCGATCTCGGCCTTGGTCGACGGCGTGAAGATCGGCTCCGGGAGCCGATCGGCTTCGCGGAGGCCATCCGGCAGGCGGTGTCCGCAGACCGTTCCGTCCCGCTGGTACTCCGCCCAGCCGGACCCGGCGAGGTAGCCGCGTACCACGCACTCGGCATCGACGCGCTCCGCCCGCCGCACGAGCATCGAGCGCGGGGCAAGCTCCGGCGACTGCGCGGCCTCCGGCAACCGGTCGCGATCGGCGCTGACGAAGTGGGAACGGCCCAGGTCGCCAAGCTGCTCGAACCACCACGCCGAGAGGCGGGTCAGCACCGCGCCCTTGTCGGGTATCGGCTGCGGAAACACGACATCGAACGCCGACAGCCGGTCGGTCGCCACCAGCAGGAGGTGGCGATCGTCGACCTCGTAGGTCTCCCGCACCTTCCCACGGTGAATGCGCTGCAGTCCCTCGATCTCGGTCGCCAGCATGGCACCGGTCATCGTCAATCGCCCTCCTCGGCTTCGTCGTTCGTCGGAGCCGGCGCTCGGCCGGTCGGGATGTTGAGCCGCCGTTTCGCGATGCGCTCGAGCCGTTGAAAGACCTCCAGCGCGACGATGATCAGGCCCGTGCTGATCGTCGCCATGATGAGGAGCCCGGCCCCGGCCGCCATTCCCACGGCCGCCACGGCCCACAGGGAGGCGGCAGTCGTGAGTCCGCGAACGGTCCCGCCATAGTGCAGGATCGCGCCGCCGCCCAGGAACCCGATCCCGGACACGATCTGCGCGGCAACCCGCGTCGGATCCGGGTTCGATCCCACGAAGGCATACGCGCCGACGACGGTGAAGATCGCCGCGCCCAACGACACCAGTGCGTGGGTCCGAAAGCCCGCCGGCATTCGCTGCAGCTCGCGCTCCCAGCCGATCACCGCACCGAGCACGAGGGCTACCACCAGGCGCACCGTCAGCTCGAGCTGGGTGGCGAGGGTCAGGTCTTCCACGAGTGGCTCACGTCCTTCAGGGTGCGTCGGTCGCGACGAGCCGCGACCACGTGGTGGCCGACCATGCGTGCAGGGCGCCGCCCGCCAGGACGATGCCGAGCCACACCGCGACGAAGCCTACCAGCAGCGAGCCGGTGGCGAGGTCGAACGCACCATTCGCACCGAGGTCGGCGCGAATCGGCGCCCACAGCACCCCGAGCATCATGGTGGCGAGCCCGATGAGGAGGCCGGCGGCGAGCAGCGACGCGGCCGCATGCAGGAGCTCGGCGCCTCGGAGCACGTGGCGAGTCGACGCGGCGATGGCGCGAAGCGGGCCGACCCGTCGCGCCACGGCGAGCCTGCCACCGATCGTGGCGACCATCAGGGCGCCGACACCGGTGGCGCCAACGAGGACGAGGAACGGGAGCAGCCTGCCGAGCGTGCTGAGCAGCGGGCCACCTGGCGGGTCCGGCGCGTTGAACTGGCCCGGCGCCACGACGGCGACTGCGGCGAGGAGCGTCCCCGTCGCGAGCGCAGCGGGCAGCCCCGCCATGACGGACACCTGGAACAGCCGGATGGCGTCGACGACACGGGCCGCGCGGCGCTCCTCGAGAGCGATCAGGGTGGCGTTGGCGCCGGCCGCGAGGGCGAGCACCATGCCGACCACGGCCAGCACGCCGGCACCGACGATCACCGCGTTCCAGGGCCACGCTCCCGACGTCACGAGCCGCGCTCCGACGAAGGTCAGGTCGGACACGGACGGTGGCCGGATCACCGTCACGATGAACGGAATCCACCCGACGCTCACCAGCCATCCGAGGGCTCCGGGCACCCACAGGTCCGGGTGCTCGGACACGTGATGCGCCGATGCGCCGGCCACCGCGCGCCAGCGTTCCACGACCGCGATGGCTACGGAGCGTCGTCGAGGCCGAGGGCGCGGTACGTGACCGCGATCCCGGCCAGGTGGTGCTCGAGGTCCATGGCACGATCGATCTCGTCGGCCGTGAGCCACTCCCCAACGGCGGGGTCCGAGCCCAGCGCCTCGCGGAAGGTTGCCTCGCCGGCCCACGTCCGCTTTGCGGCGGCCTGGACCAGTCGGTAGGCAGACTGGCGATCAGCACCCTTCGCGATCATGGCCAGCAGGAGCGCCTCCGAATACACCATGCCGCCGAGCTGGTCGAGGTTGCGTGCCATGCGGTCGGCGTCGACCTCGAGGCCATCGAGGATGTCGCCCAGGGTGCGGGTCGCATAGGCCGCCACCCCGAGCGCACGCTCGAAGACGAACCGCTCGGCTGAGCTGTGGCTGATGTCGCGCTCGTGCCAGAGCGCCATGTTCTCGAGGCCGATGAGGGCATCGCCCCGCAGCAGGCGCGCCATGCCCGATACCCGCTCGGCCAGGATCGGGTTGCGCTTGTGCGGCATGGCACTGCTGCCCTGTTGGCCGGACCCGAACGGCTCGAACGCCTCCCCGACCTCGGTGCGCTGAAGATGGCGGATCTCGATCGCGATCCGCTCCAGGCTGCCGCCCAGGATGGCGAGGGCGGTCAGCAGCTCGGCATGGCGATCGCGGCTGACGACCTGGGTTGGGGCCGGATCGGCCTCGAGGTCGAGGCCGGCGAGGATGTGGCGCTCGACCGCTTCGGTCACGTTGGCGTGCGTTCCGACCGCCCCGGAGATCGAGCCGACCGCCACCTGGGACCGCGCGCGTGCCAGTCGATCCGCGTCACGGGTCAGCTCGGCGAACCATCCCGCGGCCTTGAAGCCGAAGGTGATCGGCTCGGCGTGGATCCCGTGGCTGCGGCCGACCATCGGCGTGGCCCGGTACTGCCGCGCCAGGCGCTGCGTGATCTCGACGAGCCGCGCCAGCTCGCCCTCGACGACCGCCGTCGCATCGCGCAGCACCACGGCCGTCGCCGTGTCGAGCACGTCCGAGCTGGTCAGGCCGTAATGGAGCCAGCGTCCCTCGGATCCCAGGTTCTCGGTGACCGAGCGGAGGAAGGCGATGATGTCGTGCTGGGACTCCTTCTCGATCTCGCGAGCCCGCCTCGCATCGACGGTCGTTGCCGCGGTCCGAATGCGCTCCCAGTCGGCGGTTGGGACAACCCCGGCCTCGTGCATGGCCTCGACGGCCAGGAGCTCGATCCGCAGCCACAGATCGAGCTTGCGGGCCTCACTGAAGATCTCGCGCAGCTCGGGCAGGGCGTACCGGTCGATCACCCGTCGAGAATACCGAGGACGTCGGCTTCACGCAGTGATGACCTACCATGCGCCCACTGACGGCTCGAGGAGCGAACATGGCGGACTACCGGCATCCGGTGAATCGGGAGCTCATCGTCGACGCACCGATCGGCGCACGCATCGCCGATCGCGTGACCGGCTTCATGGGCAGCTGGACGTTCATCGTCGTCCAGACCGCGCTCGTGGTGGCCTGGGTCGGCACGAACGTCTACCACCTGCTCAACGTGAGCTTCGACCCGTTCCCGTTCATCCTGCTCAACCTCGCCTTCTCGACCCAGGCCGCGTACGCCGCGCCGCTGATCCTGCTGGCGGGCAACCGCGCCGCTCGCCGGGATCGAATGACGCTCGAGCATGCGGCCCACCAATCGGATGTCGAGGAGCAACAGAACGAGGAGCTCCTTCGCGGGAATCGAGCCATCCTCGAGCGCGTGGAGCAGCTCGATGGCCGGATCCTGGAGCTTGAACGCCGGATCGTGGGCCTCCTCGAGGCGAGGTGAGCGTCTCGCCGCTCAGGCCCGCGGGTCGATCCGAAGCTCGGCGTTCCCCGCCTGTTCCCGCCGAAATGCATTGACCCGGTCGGCGACCTCGCCATGGGACAACGCGAGGATTCGCGCCGCCAGGTGGGCTGCGTTCTTCGCGCCGGCTGAGCCGATGGCGACCGTCGCGACCGGCACGCCCGGAGGCATCTGGACCACGGCGTAGAGCGCATCGGCGCCTCCCAGCGATCCACCGTCCAGGGGGATGCCGATGACAGGTTTGGCGGTCAGGCTGGCCAGCACGCCCGGCAGGTGGGCCGCCAGGCCCGCCGCGCCGATGAACAGCTGGACGCCGGAGGATTCGGCCTCCGCGACGTAGTTGTGGAGCGCATCGGCCTGGCGATGGGCGCTGATGACCGATGCTTCCCACGAGATCCCGTACGAATCGAGGACATCGAAACAGCCCTTGAGCGTGGCGAGATCCGATCGAGAGCCGCACACAACGGCGATGGATGGCATGCGCTGAAGGATAGCCCGACTCGCGCCGAGGGCCGGTCATGTGCTGCAATGGGGGCCACACTTCCACAGCGAGGCCGCGATGACCACCCAACGTGCGATGCACGACGCCCGCGCCGCCGCTGCGCTTCTGATTGCGCTGCTCATGGCACTGTCGACCCTGTTGATCGCTCCGCCAGCCGAGGCAAAGGGCCCGCCCGAAGCGGTCCGCTTCGCGACCTTCAATGCGTCGCTGAACCGCGGAGCCGCCGGCCAGGCACTGAGCGACCTCTCCGCGCCATTCGACCCGGCCGAACCCGACGCCGCACTCCGCGGGCGCCGCGCGCAGGCCGCCGCGGTGGCCGAGATCATCCAGCGCACGCGGCCCGAGGTTCTGCTCGTCAACGAGTTCGACTACGTCGACGGGCCGGTCACCGGCAACGCCCTGACGGCTGCATTCCAGGCCAACTACCTTGGCGTGAGCCAGAACGGCCAGGCGCCGATCCAGTACCCCCACGTCTTCGTGGCGCCGTCGAACACCGGCATCGCCTCGGGCTTCGACCTCAACAACAACGGGTTTGCCGTGACCGACCCGACCATGCCCGGCTACGGCGACGATGCCCTCGGCTTCGGGTTCTTCCCCGGGCAGTTCG
>JAGXHP010000009.1 GCA_024636135.1 Chloroflexota bacterium | reverse complement strand
GGCCAGGAAGATCACCGTGCCGGCCCCCGTCGAGAGGCCGGTCGTCTCGGTGTCGAAGTACGCCCCGGGGGGCAGTCCTGACAGCGCCTCGGCCGTGCCGCTCGGTACGGCGACGCTGCGCTCGACCACGAGAACGGTGCCGCCCTCGGCGATGTCGGTCCGAGCGTCGAACCAGCGTGCCAGCCGTGCCACGCGATCGTCTGCCGACGGCGCATGTCCCGTGGCGGGCGATGGCGTTCGGACGCTGGCGAGTCGATCGGCGAGCGTTCGCGCGGGGAGCATCGGTCAGGAAAGTGCCGTGAGGAGCTCGATGACTGTTGCCTTGCCACGTGCGCCGACCTCGATGGCAGGCCCGACGCAGGCCGGGCATCCATCGCTGCACGGGCAGGACTCGACGGCCTCGCGCGAGGTGCGCAGCAGGTCGTCGATCAGGGTGAAGAGGCGCTCGGTCAGGCCGACTCCACCGGGAGTCGCGTCGTACAGATACAGCGTCGGCCGGCCGGTGAACGGGGCCTGGACCTGGGCCAGGACGCCGAGGTCGCGCGGATCGCACATGAGGAGCAGAGCGCCGGTCGTACGGGCGATCCGCGCAATGCCGATGAGCGCCCCGTCGAGGGTGTCCCGGTCGTAGCGGTTCATGAGCTCGGCGGGCGGCACCAGCCACGTCGCCGTCGTGTGCATCTCCTGCTCGGGGATGCTGATCGAGCCCCAGCCGACGTTCTCGTGGGTGTGGTACTTGAGCTTCTTGAACATCGTCACCTTCCACGCGACCATCACCTCGCCGCGCTGGCGCAGGCCGCCGGGCGGGGGATCGGCCTCCTCGAAGACCTCGAGCACCTTGAGCGTGATGCCGAGGTCGGCATCGGTGTAGTAGTCGATGTCGGTGCGCGTGACGTAGGCCTTGCGCTCCTCCCAGTCGAGACGATCGACGTGGTGCTGGATCCCCTGGTGGATGTAGATCGCCTTTTCGTGGACGAGGAGCGGCGCGGCGAAGAGATCCACCTCGCCGAGCACCCGGTTGCGGTCGCCGGTGGTGTCGATGATCACGACGTTCTCCGGCGCCCCGCTTCGCAGGCTGAAGTCGGACGCCGGGAAGTTCTCGTGGCTCCAGTAGTAGCGGTCGGCGGCGCGACGGATCCAGCCGTCCTCCTGGAGGACCTCGAGCAGCGTCGGGGTCTCGGCGATCCCGAACCGTTCCGTGGCGGGCACGGGCAGCTCGAATGTCGACGCCCGCAGGTGGTTGAGCAGGACGTGGAGGTTGTCCGGGTTGATGAGGCCGTGCTCCGGTGACGCGTCGAACAGGTACTCGGGGTGAGCGGCCAGAAACTGGTCGATCGGGGCCGATGAACAGACCAGGGCGCCGATGCTGGTGCCCGAGCGCCGCCCCGACCGACCCATCTGCTGCCAGGTGCTGGCGATGGTGCCCGGGTAGCCGATGCTGATCGCCGCGTCCAACGATCCGATATCGATTCCGAGCTCGAGCGCGTTGGTCGCGACGACGCCGCGGACCCGACCGTCGCGCAGGCCGGCCTCGATCTCGTGGCGCTCGTTCGGAAGGTAGCCGCCCCGGTACCCGCGGATCGCGTGGGGATGGCCGGGCGGGGGAGCGAACGTCTCGCGCAGGTAGCTGGTCAGGACCTCCACGGAGGTCCGTGAGCGAGCGAAGGCGATCGTCTGCACGCCGCTGCCGATCAGGCGCTCCGCGAGGTGCTGCCCGGTGAGGAGTGCGGAGCTGCGGATGCCGAGCTCCTCGTTCGCCACCGGCGGGTTGACGATGACGATGTGCTTGCGACCCGATGGCGCGCCGTTGTCGTCGATCAGGTCGACCGGTGCCTCGAGCACGCGCTCCGCGAGCTCGCGCGGGTTGGCGATCGTGGCGCTGGCGCAGATGAAGATCGGGTCGGCGCCGTAGTGGTTGCAGATGCGTCGCAGCCGGCGGATGACGTTCGCGACATGGCTGCCGAAGAGGCCGCGGTAGGTGTGAAGCTCGTCGATCACGACGTAGCGCAGGTTCTCGAACAGCTTGAACCACTTCGTGTGGTGCGGAAGGATCGCCGCGTGCAGCATGTCCGGGTTCGTGATGACCACCTGCCCGGCGGCGCGCACGACGGAGCGGATGCTCGCCGGCGTGTCGCCGTCGTAGGTGTGGGTCTTCAGGCCGATGCGCGCGGCGTCCGCCAGAGCGCGCAGCTCGACGAGCTGGTCGGCGGCAAGCGCCTTGGTCGGAAACAGGTAGAGCGCGCGGGCCGCCTCGTCGCGCGCGATGCCATCGAGGACCGGCAGGTTGTAGCACAGCGTCTTGCCCGATGCGGTGGGGGTCACGACGACCGCGTTGCGCCCGGCGCTGACGGCCTCGAATGTCGCCGCCTGATGGGTGTAGGGCGCCTCGATGCCACGTGCGCGCAGCGCGGCAACGACACGCGGATCGATCGCATCCGGCCATGGCGCGTGGCGAGGTGGCCGCGGCTCGATAATCCGGTGCGCGACGATCATGCGGCCGATGGCCGGATCGCCGAGCAGCGCCCCGATCGCGTCATCGGCGGTTCCAGGTGGGGCGGTCAGCATCTCGCGGTCCTCCAGCTCCGTCACGTGGGCCAAACAGAACACCTGTTCTGATCGGCAACATAGCACACGCGTTCGAAAGGGAACCCCGCGCTTGCGACACCTCGCCTGTCGCGAGTGGCTGGCCCCGTATCCTTCGGTCCATGAACCTCCTGCTGACCAACGCTCGCGTCGTCACACCTGGCGGCGTCCTCGACCCCGGGTGGGTGGACGTTCGGGGAACGACGATCGGCGCGGTCGGCGAGGGTCCGCTCCCGGAGACCGGCGAGCAGCGGTCGGTGAACGGGGGTTGGATCGTGCCCGGCTTGATCGATCTGCACGTCCACGGCGGCGGCGGGGCCTCGCTCCTGTCGCCTGATCCGGCCGAGCTGCGTGCTGCGGCGCAGTTTCACGCGTCGCACGGCACAGCGCGGCTCCTCGCGAGCATCGTCAGCGCGCCGCTCGAGGAGATGCTCAACGGCCTGGCCGCGGTGCGGGACCTCGTGCGCGCCGGCGATTCGGGGGGTTCGACCGTGGCGGGCAGCCATCTCGAGGGGCCGTTCCTCAGCCGGAATCGGGCGGGCGCCCACGATCCCGATCACCTGCTTGCACCGGACGAGGCCGTCCTGGATCGCATGCTCGAGATCGCCGATGGCACCCTCCGGGTCATCACGCTGGCGCCGGAGCTGCCGGGTGCGCTCGACCTGGTGCGCAGGGCGGTCGCGGCCGGCGTTGTCGTGGCACTCGGGCACAGCGACGCGGACCGCGACACCGTCGCGTCGGCATTCGACGCCGGCGCATCGCTCGTGACCCACCTGTTCAACGCCATGCGCCCGCTCGACCATCGCGATCCGGGCCTGGCGACGACGGCACTCGTGCGGCCGGGCGTCGTGTGCGAACTCATCAACGACGGCGTGCACCTCCACGACGACACGGCGCGCCTGGCGTTCCAGGCCGCGGGTGCCGATCGGATCGCGCTCGTCACCGACGCGATTCCCGCCGCCGGCCTGGGCGACGGGGCGCATCGGCTCGGCCCAGCCACCGTCGACGTCACCGATGGCGTGGCGCGCATCGCGGGCACGGACACGCTGGCCGGAAGCACGCTCACCATGGACCGTGCGCTGCGCCGCGCGGTCCGGGACCTGGGACTTCCCGTCGCGCAGGCTGTCAGAGCCGCGGCCACCACGCCCGCGCGGGTCCTGGCAGAGCAGGATGCCCGCGGATCGATCGCGCCGGGTCTCGCCGCGGACCTCCTGGTCCTCGACGACGAGCTGGAGGTGGCGGCCGTGATGCTCGGTGGGGAGTGGATCTCCTCGGGTAGACTCTTCGACCGATGACCGGAATCGATCTCTCCGCACCTGGAGTCAGCCGCGCGCGGGCACGGTTTCGCTGGCGGCTGCCCGCTTCGCGAGGCGGGATTGCCTGGATGGCCGTGGTCCTCATCATCGGCGTTCTCCTGGCAGTCCAGTTCGGACGACAGGTCTACGCCAACTGGGAGATCGGTCAGCGCGCGGCGGCGATCCAGGCCGAGATCGAGGCCGTCGACGGCCAGAATGCCGAACTGCGCCGTGAGCTGGCCTACCTGCAGAGCGACGCCTACATCAGTGCCGAGGCGCGCCGGCTCGCCAACCTGGGAGCCAGCGGCGAACAGGTTCTCATCATTCCGCCAGGCGCCGAGGAGCCCCTGCCCGAGGAGCTCGCCGCCGCCGCGGCACCGTCGGAGCCGATGATCGAGCAGTGGCTCGACCTGTTCTTCGGCTCACCGCAGGCACCGTAGGGTCAGGGCGAGAGGACGTCGTAGAGGCTCGGCGGCGGCTGAGTCGCATCCAGGCGCGCTGCCACGCCCTGGCTGAAGACCCGGTCGGTCTGCAGTCCGATGACGAGCGCGCCAAGGGCCGGCTGCCAACGCGGGGGCACGGGCGTGGGCTTCAGTCCCTCCGAGCCCATCAGGCCGACCGCGGCCGCCCCGAGGAGCGTCGTGACGTCGGCTCGCGCCAGGCCCCCGGTGAAGGACACGGCGAACGGCTCCGCGCCGATGGACACCCGCCGTGCGGCGACCACGGCGACCTCACCCAGGCCCTTCCCATGCTCCTCGACGATGCGTCGTGCGGTGGCATCCCCGTCCCTCGCGGCGGCAAGCAGCGCCCGGGCAATCGGGCCCACGGGCAGCGGCTTGGCACCGCGTGACGTGAACCGGTGCAGCGCGCCTTCCACGTCGGAGTCACCGGTGATGGCGATCAGGGTGTCGCGCAGTGCGGTGGTCGGTCCGATCCCCAGCTCTGCACGGACGACGGCGTCGAAGGCTCGACGCGCAAGCTCGGCGGCCCCGTGGGGCGATTGCCAGAAGCTCGAGTGCCAGACACTGCCGTCGACGCCACGGGCGCCCGTCGCAGCGCCGGTCCCGATCGAGACGACGACCGCCGGGCCGGTGGGTACGGCGCCGGCGAGTGCCCCGATGGCGTCGTTGACGACGGTGACGGGACCGCCGAAGCCGATCTCGCTCCACGCCCGGGCGTGGTACGCGAAGTCCTCGGGCCAATCGGCGCCTGCCAGGCTGAACACCGCTCGTCCGATCTCCGAGCGGTGCCTCCCGGCCTGCTCGAGCGCCTCGTCGACCGCCCGGGCAACGAGATCGATCGCCCCAGGCTCGCCGCCGGCTGCGTAGATGTCCGCCGTGCCGAGCTGACGCGCTGCCGCCAGCACGTCGCCACTCGCCGTCGCGACCACCGCGACCGCCTTGCTGT
Source organism: Chloroflexota bacterium (assembly GCA_024636135.1). Lineage (GTDB taxonomy): Bacteria > Chloroflexota > Limnocylindria > QHBO01 > QHBO01 > JACDBZ01. Next base: position 3,188 of record JAGXHP010000009.1, on the reverse strand, counting down.
TCCCGCCGTCGACCCCGAGGTAGAGGCTCACGCTCCGCGGGCGGCCCGGTCGGCGAGCACCACCGTATCCGGGTGGGCCGTGAGCTGCGAGGCCGGGAGCGATGGATCGGGCTCCGAGCGCAGGAGTCGGTCGAGAATCTCCGCCTTGGACGGACCGGAGACGAGGAGAAGGATGCGGCGCGCGGACAGGATCATCGACATGCCCGCCGTGATGGCCTGCGTCGGCACGGTCCGACCACCCCAGTAGGCCGCGTTGCTGGTCAGGGTATCGGGCGAGAGGTCGACCGCCCGCGTCGGTGCGCCGGCGTCGGACGGTGGCTCGTTGAAGCCCAGGTGACCGTTGACCCCGATGCCCAGGATCGCCAGGTCGATCCCGCCGCCGGATTCGACTTCCCGGTCGTAGTCCCGGGCGGCGCGATCGGCATCCGACCCCTCACTGTCGAACCGGATGACGCGGTCCGCGCCGATGCCCAGCGGTGCGACCAGCGAGCGGTGCATCCAGCCGTACAGCGAGCGTGGATCGTCCGGGCCGATGCCGAGGTACTCGTCGAGCTGCACGACTCTCATGGCGGAACTGTCGAGCCGGCCTTCGGCGCGCCGGCGGACCAGCTCCGCGTAGGTGCCCATCGGCGTCTCCCCGGTGGCGGCCATGACCAGGGCGCTCGGCTTCGTCGTCACCACATCGACCACGATATCGGCGGCCGCGCGCGCCAGTTCGGCCGCGTCATCCACGCTGCGCAGGTCCAGCGTCATCAGCTCAGCAGGCGCGATGGCAGGTGCGCTCGGTGGGCGGACGCCATCTCGTCGTACATCGCCTCGGCGCGCGGGAGCGTGGCGACCAGCGGATGACTGGCAAGGGCACGCAGGCCATCACGCCGCGAGCCTGACCATGCCGCTTCGGCGGTCGACGCCTGATACGCCCCGAGCGACTCGATCAACCCGCGGAGGTGGGTGGGCAGGGCCGGCACGTGCATCGGCTCGATGCCGGCCGCGCAGACCCGGGCGGAGATCTCGACCACGAGGTCCTCGGGAAAGCCGGGGAGCACCCCGCCGCGATTGGGGACGTTCACCGGCCACGTCGTGCCGCGGTCGTTGACGATGGCGTCGATCACGTCGACGGCCAGCTCCAGCTCCAGGATTCCACCGCGCGATCTGCGCGGGTCCAGCTGGGGATCTGCCGCGTCCGCCTGCTCGCCGTAGTGCGTCCAGTAGTCGTCGAGCTCGCTCATGATCTCCCGGGCACGGGTTCGGGGCGCTCTCCGCGCGGCGTCGAGGGCATGGTCCGCGAAATAGTAGTAGTACAGGTACGCGGACGGCAGCGACCCCATGCTGGCGGCGAGGTGGAGCATCAGCTCGTCGCGTCTCAACGGGCGGCCGGTGCGCTCGAGCCGCGCCGCCGACTCCTCGATCAGGGCCAAGAGGTCCCCGCCCGCGTACTCGTGCTCGACGGACCACCCGGTGTGGTTGAGCCCCACCATGGTGGCTCGCAGCCGGGCCGGGTCGAGTCCGGCGGTACGCGCCACGTCCGCGGGAAAGGTGAGCGGCCCTTCGCACAGCGAGACACACCGCACCGGGGAGTGGTGCGTCACGGCCTCGGACACGATGTTCACCGGGTTGGTGTAGTTGACGAGCCAGGCCGCCGGGCAGTGGGTCTCCATCTCACCCACGATGTCCCGCATCACGGCAATCGAGCGCAGGGCCATGAAGAATCCGCCGGGTCCCTGCGTCTCCTGGCCGATGACGCCGTGGCGAAGGGGGATCGTCTCGTCAAGCTCGCGCGCTTCGAAGCCGCCGGGCCGGAAGCTGGTGAGCACCACGTTGGCGTCATCCAGTGCCTCCGCGCGCTGGGTCGTGGTCCTGAACCGGATGTCGTGACCGCGGGCCGCGGTCATGCCCTCGGCAATGCGTCGCACCACGTCGAGCCGCTCGATGTCCAGGTCGACGAGGACGACCTCGGAGCCGGCGAAGGCCGCGCCTCGCTCGACGAGCGCGGCCACGGTTCCGGGCGCGCGGGTGCTGCCGCCGCCGATATAGACAAGCTTGATGCCGGCCACGCCCCCGTCAGGCGTCGGTGTGAGGACCGGCGTCGCGGACCGCCTGGGTCACGCCGTCGGCGTATGCCTCAAAGTTCGTGGCGAACATGCGCGCCAGCTCGTGCGCCTTCGCGTCATACGCGGTCGGGTCGGGCCACGTGGCACGCGGGCGAAGGATGTCAGCCGGAACGCCGGGGACGCTCGTGGGCACCTCGACGCCGAAGACGGGGTCGGTCTCGTACTCGACGTCATCGAGGGCGCCGCTGAGCGCGGCCCGAACCATGGTCCGGGTGTGGTCGATCGCCATCCGCTCCCCGGTGCCGTACGGGCCGCCGCTCCATCCGGTGTTGACCAGCCAGACGGGGACGTCGTGCCTCTCCAGGCGGTCGGCGAGCATCTCGGCGTAGACGCCGGGATGCCGTGGCAGGAATGGCGCCCCGAAGCCGGCGGAGAACGTGGCCTTCGGCTCGGTGACCCCGATCTCGGTTCCGGCCAGCTTGGCGGTGTAGCCGCTGATGAAGTGGTACTGCGCCTGCTCGCGCGTGAGGCGGCTGATCGGCGGCAGGATGCCGAAGGCATCGGCGGTGAGGAAGATCACGTTGCGCGGATGGCCGGTCATCCCGGTCGGATCGGCGTTGCCGATGAACTCGAGCGGATAGGCACCCCGCGTGTTCTCGGTGAAGCGCTGCGAGTCGAGGTCGAGCTCGCGCGTCACCGGATCGAGGTCGACGTTCTCGAGAATCGTGCCGAAGCGGCGCGTGGTGGCGAAGATGTCCGGCTCGTACATGGCCGACAGGCGGATGGTCTTGGCGTAGCAGCCGCCCTCGAAGTTGAAGAGGCCGTCGGAGCCCCAGCCGTGCTCGTCATCGCCGATGAGCGAGCGCTCGGGATCGGCGGAGAGCGTCGTCTTCCCGGTTCCGGAGAGGCCGAAGAACACGACCGGGTCGGCGTCAGCACCGACGTTGACCGACGAGTGCATCGGCAGGGCGTGCTCGTCGGGCAGGAGGTAGTTCATGACGGTGAAGGCGGATTTCTTGATCTCCCCGGCGTACTCGGTGCCGACGATGATGATCTCCATCCGCTCCAGGTGGAGCAGGATCGCCGTCGCGGAGCGGACGCCCTCGGTCTCGGCATCGGCCTTGAACGAGGGAACGT